>CANFZC010000015.1 GCA_947451475.1 Flavobacteriaceae bacterium
GTTTAATTATATTATATCCATGCTATATCCATGCTATATCCATGCTATATCCATGCTATATCCATGCTATATCCATGCTATATCCATGCTATATCCATGCTATATCTATAAAATAGAATAGGATTTCCTTACAGCAGAATAAGAAGCTGCATGCCGACGGCAAAAAGAAAGCCCTTTGTAATTCTTTAGTCAACTTTGCAACGGACAAACTTTGCAACTCTGAAACATAACCCTTATCTTTGCCCCTTTAATTTGAAACACGAATAATGAACAAACTTTTAATCGTAGGTACCGTAGCATTTGATGCCATTGAGACACCTTTCGGAAAAACAGATAAGATATTGGGTGGTGCGGGAACTTTTATTGGTTTATCGGCATCCCATTTTAATTTGCAATCGGCTATAGTATCCGTTGTGGGAGATGATTTTCCGCAGGAATATTTAGATTTATTGACTTCTCGAAACATTGATATTTCAGGCCTTGAAGTAGTACAAGGAGGCAAGACTTTCTTTTGGAGTGGGCGTTACCACAACGACATGAATTCCAGAGATACCTTGGCAACCGAATTGAATGTTTTGGCTGATTTCAATCCGATTGTACCAGAAAACTTCCAGAATGCGGATGTGGTAATGTTGGGAAATCTTCACCCTATTGTTCAAACGGGTGTTTTGAATCAGTTGAGTCATAAACCTAAGTTGGTTGTCCTAGACACCATGAATTTTTGGATGGACTGTGCTTTACCTGAATTAATGGATGTTATAAAACGTGTAGACGTTATTACTATTAATGATGAGGAGGCTCGTCAATTATCGGGGGAATATTCCTTGGTAAAAGCGGCAGCTAAAATTCATACGATGGGACCAAAATATGTGGTGATCAAAAAAGGAGAGCATGGTGCTTTAATTTTCCATAACCACGAAATTTTCTTTGCTCCCGCCTTACCGTTGGCAGATGTATTTGACCCTACGGGTGCGGGTGACACCTTTGCTGGTGGATTTGCTGGCTATATTACGCAACAAGGAGACGTTTCCTTTGAGACTATGAAAACGGCTATTATACAAGGTTCTAACTTGGCCTCTTTTTGTGTAGAGCAATTTGGCACCGAGCGAATGCAATCCTTAACTAAAGAAGAAGTGGCTAAGCGATTGAAACAATTCAAAGCTTTAACACAATTTGAAATAGAATTATAATAAATTTATGCCTCGAAATTTCGGGGCATTTTTATTTTAAGTACTTGATAAAGAAAACATGAAAAAAATCACATTACTATTATTAGTTCTCTCGGCGCAATTCGTTTTGGGACAGGCCCCTAATTGGAATTGGGTTAAAAAATCTACCGGTGCAATTAATGAAGGATTCGCTTGTGTTACAACGGACTCGAACGGCAATGTTTTTGCCGGTGGAAGCATTATTTCTGAAACGGCGGATTTTGGATTAGGAACCGTAACAACTAATGGCTATGCCGATTACGTACTAATTAAGTATGATTCATCAGGAACACCACAGTGGATGAAAAACGGCGGCGGAACTGGCAATGAAGTGGTGTATAGTATGACTACTGATGCCAGCGGAAATTTATATGCCGTGGTTAGTTTTCAATCGGCTACGATTACGTTTGGTGATTACACCCTTACGAACACTGGAACGGTGCCCGGTGCTGGAGGCCTTTTTACCCTCGATATGGCTTTGGTAAAATATGACACCACTGGAACCGTATTGTGGGCCAAGAAGATTGGAGGGTCGGAAGACGAAATCTCACCTACCGTTACCTGTGATGCGTTTGGAAATGTTTATATCACTATGCGATCCAATTCCCAGTCGCTGACTGTTGGGAACAGCTCCGTTTCAACCATTACAAACAGCTTGATAGGAAGTGTTTTAGCCAAAATAAATTCCCAAGGAACTACCCTTTGGATCAAGCGATTTGGGAATGACACTCCATTTGAAGCGACTTCGCTTACCCCACCTATTTTAGACGCTGCTGGTAATTGTTATTTAACTGGAACCTTTAGTTCGGAAACTTTTACACTGGGTGCTGTAACCTATACGAATGCCAGTCCGGGGTTAACGGATGCCTTTATAGTTAAACTAGATCCAAACGGAACTATACTGCTGCAAAAAGCACTTCAGGGTAGCGATGAGGATTCCTTCGGGACTATTGTAAAAGTTCAAAATCAATTGTATGTTCCTTTTGGCATTAGTTTATTACCTTCCTCTAGTTTGGCCTCGTACTCTTATGATGGTTTAAATTACACTACACCCACAACTACATCGGGATTGATGAAAGTGGATGAGAACTTGCAATTTAATTCTTTTCTATATACCCCAGATATTTCTGGCCGCATCGTTACCGATGGGACAAGCATTTATTTGGCCGGTACTTTTTATACGCCCACTGAAACATTTGGCACAACAACATTAACCAATACGAACAGCAGCACCGTACTTCAAACTTACGAAGTTTTTGTCGCCAAGATGAATACCAGCGGTCAATTCTTATGGGCAAAATCGGCGGGTGGCATGGGTAATGACGACGTGCTAGGCTTGGCCATTGATCCATCGGGTAACCTATTTTTAGCAGGATATTTTGATTCTCCTTCATGCAGTTTTGGGAATACAACGATCACGAACAGTTCTCAAGCTACTTATGTAGACGCCTATGTGGCGAAATTAAATTCAACCTCCCTTGGGACTTCTAATTTTGAAAAAAACGCCGTAGTCCTTTATCCAAACCCGACTAAAAATTATGTGACAATAAATACAAATAATGCCGTAAAAAGAATCACTATTTCTGATTTAAATGGCAGAATACTTGACACCCAATTTGATACCATTGTAAATCTTACCGAGCTGATTTCTGGTGTTTACTTCTTGAATATCGAAACTGAAATGGGAATTAGTTCGCATAAAATAATTAAACAGTAATAAAATAAAAGAAACTGAAATACCTTCAGCATAAACAACACAACAACTACTATGAGCGACGCCATTAAACACGAGTGTGGAATTGCCTTTTTACGATTAAAAAAACCGTTAGCATTTTACAAGGAGAAATACGGTTCTGCTTTTTACGGGATACAAAAAATGTATTTACTGATGGAGAAGCAGCATAACCGAGGACAAGATGGGGCAGGATTTGCTTCCATCAAATTTGATGTAGCACCAGGAGAACGCTACATTAGTAGAGTACGTTCCAATCAATCGCAACCGATACAGGATATTTTTGCTCAAATCAACGAGCGCTTAAACGAAGAACTATTGTTGCATCCTGAATACTTGGACAATGTAGCTTTACAAAAAGAGCATTTGCCTTATATAGGCGAGTTGTTTTTGGGACATGTTCGCTACGGTACTTTTGGTAAAAACAGTTTGGAAAGTGTTCATCCCTTTTTGCGTCAAAACAATTGGATGCATCGTAATCTGATTATTGCCGGGAATTTCAACATGACCAATGTAACAGAATTGTTTAACAGTTTGGTTGAATTAGGACAGCATCCTAAGGAAATGGCAGATACAGTAACCGTGATGGAGAAGATCGGTCATTTTTTGGATGATGAAGTTACCGATTTGTATCAGGAGTGTAAGAACAACGGCTTATCGAAACGCGAAGCATCTCCTGTAATTGCCGAAAAATTGGACATTGCTAAGATTTTGAAGCGTGCTTCTAAGGGTTGGGATGGTGGTTATGCTATGGCCGGTTTATTGGGTCATGGTGATGCTTTTGTTTTTAGAGATCCAGCGGGCATTCGACCGGCCTATTTTTATGAAGATGATGAAATAGTAGTTGTGGCCTCTGAGCGTCCTGTTATTCAGACCGTTTTTAATGTCCCTTTTGAAAAAGTGCAAGAATTACAACCAGGACATGCTTTGATTGTAAAGAAAAACGGAACGGTAACCGAAGAGGAAATCATCACCCCTACTGTTAAAAAAGCCTGTTCGTTTGAGCGTATTTATTTTTCTAGAGGCAGTGATGCGGAGATTTATCAAGAGCGCAAAGAATTGGGCAAATTGATCCTCCCTGCGGTTTTGGAAGCGATTGAAGACGACACCGACAACACGGTATTCTCATATATCCCTAATACCGCGGAAACTTCATTTTATGGTTTAGTAGAAGCGGCGAATGATTTTTTGAACCAACGAAAAAACCAATTTATATTGACCAATCGCAAGACGTTGACCAAAGAAAAATTGGAGCAAATCCTTTCGGTAAAGATCAGAACGGAGAAGATTGCGATTAAAGATGCTAAGTTGCGCACGTTTATTACGGAAGACAGCAGTAGAGATGACTTGGTTGCACATGTTTATGATGTTACCTATGGCGTCATAAAGCCCGAAGACAATTTGGTTATCATTGATGACAGTATTGTAAGGGGCACAACTTTAAAGAAAAGCATTTTAAAGATGATGGATCGTTTGCATCCCAAAAGGATTGTAGTTGTTTCATCGGCACCACAAATCAGGTATCCTGATTGCTATGGGATAGACATGGCTAAGTTGGAAGGCTTGATAGCCTTTCAAGCGGCGTTAGCGTTGTTGAAGGAGCGCAATATGGACTCGTTGATTGATGAAATTTATTTGAAATGCAAGGCACAAGAAAATTTTAAGGATCATGAAGTGGTGAATTATGTCACCGAATTTTACAAGCCGTTTACGGATGAAGAAATATCGGATAAGATATCGGAATTACTGACATCAGAAGACATTAAGGCCAGTGTAAAAATTATATTCCAGAATGTAGCGAACTTACACAAGGCATGTCCGAAGAACTTGGGCGATTGGTATTTTACGGGAGACTATCCCACCGCGGGAGGTAACCGAGTGGTAAACAAGGCCTTTATGAATTTTTATGAGGGTAAAGATGCACGTGCTTATTAAAATTTTAACATAATTTGAAGTTAAACGATTATTGATGCCGTTTATCTAAATTATTTGTTTCTAGACTTCTATCACCTTTATATTTGGTCTACCATAGCATTAGTAGGTTAAGTTTATGGTAGATTTGGGGCAAAAAGGGTGAAAAGAAATTTTCACCTTTTTTATTTTATGAAAGTCTGTAATTCCACTCTTCAAAAAGACTTTAACGATTATAATTACCATTCAACAGAATTATTTTTTTTGAGATCTAATCACCTTTATATTTACTCTACCATAGCATTAGTAGGTTAAGTTTATGGTAGATTTGGGGCAAAAAGGGTGAAGTTTACTTCACCTTTTTTATTTTTACTAATTCCTGAATATCAAAAAAAGGCAGTTTCTACTCTTATTTGCCTATCATCCCAATATATTTTTAACAAAAACAATGATTATTTGATTAGTTGTTAGTAAATTTGTTTTACCATAGTATTTAGTAGGTTAAGTTTATGGTAGATTTGGGGCAAACAGGTGGAAGCAATTCCGCCTGTTTATTTTTTATACCCTAAGCAAAAAAAAACCGATTGTTTTCACAATCGGTCTTTCCCATAAACTAAGTACTAGTTATTATTTTTCGGTAGCGTATAATCTTGCTACTTCGGTCCAGTTGATTACGTTAAAGAACGCTTCAATATAATCAGGTCTGCGATTTTGATAATTTAAATAATAGGCATGTTCCCATACATCCATTCCTAGGATAGGGAAACTACCGTTAGAAATTTCGGGCATCAAGGGATTGTCTTGATTGGCTGTAGAGGTTACTTCTAGTTTCCCTCCTTTGTGTACCGATAGCCAAGCCCAACCTGAACCGAAACGAGTAGCCCCCGCTTTGGCGAAAAGGGCTTTGAATTCTTCAAAAGACCAAAAATCACGGTCGATTGCTTCGGCCAATTCACCAGTAGGTAATCCTCCGGCATTGGGAGCCATTACTTTCCAGAATAAATTATGGTTATAAAAACCGCCGCCGTTATTTCGAACGGCCATATTTTTCATGTCAAGGTTTATCACAATATTTTCAATTGTTTTTCCTTCCATATCGGTACCGGCAATCGCTGCATTCAGATTTGTTGTATATGCATTATGATGTTTTGAATGGTGAATCTCCATTGTTTTGGCATCAATATAGGGTTCTAATGCATCGTAAGCATAAGGTAATTGAGGTAATTCAAAAGCCATGATATTTTTTAATTAAGTTAATACTAATAATGAATCCAAATTTATACATTTAACTTTGTATAACGAAATACTATTTTTATATAATTCCATTGAAAAAACCAATGCCAGACGTAGTGCCGTTTTCGCTTCAGCCCGACCATTTACAGAATGACGTAGTGGCTTTATTTCCGTTACAGGTGAATGATTTTGAGGCGCTATATGAAGTGGCATCCGACCCCTTGGTTTGGGAGCAGCATCCGAACCCGTTGCGGTATCAGCGCACCGTCTTTGAAACCTATTTTGAAGGGGCATTACAATCGGGAGGAGCTTTTTTAGTTCGGGATGTTAAGACGAATGCTGTGGTGGGCAGCAGTAGGTTTTATGATTATAATGCGTTGGAATCCTCAATATTGATTGGCTATACTTTTATTGGCCGATCGTTTTGGGGTAAAGGATTTAACCAACACCTTAAACAACTGATGCTTGACTATGCTTTTCAATATGTAGTCCAGGTTTATTTCCATATAGGGGCCCTAAATATCCGTTCGCAAAAAGCCATTGAAAAAATTGGGGCTACGAAAGTGGGGGAAATTGAGGTTGACTATTATGGAGAAGCCCGGAAACTCAATTATATTTACTTGATACCAAAAGACTAATGCCAAAAAATGCTATTTCTATTTATGATGCTTCGGCGGGTTCCGGGAAGACCTATACCTTGGTTAAGGAATATTTGAAGATTATACTGTTATCCAAAAAGCACGATGCTTATAGAAGCATCCTTGCTATAACGTTTACCAACAAGGCGGTGCACGAGATGAAGAGTCGGGTAGTTGAGAGTTTATCTGAATTTGCCAAAGAACAGCCCTCAGAAAAAGCGTTGCGCTTGATGCAAGACATCCAAACTGATACAGGAATGGCCTTGCCTAAAATTACTGAGAAAGCTAAAGCCATAATCAAAAATCTAATTCATAATTATGCTGCCTTTGACATTTCTACTATAGACAAGTTTACGCATAAAGTGATTCGTGCCTTTGCCCATGATTTGAATTTGCCGATCACCTTTGAAGTATCCTTGGATACGGAGTCCTTGTTAACAGAGGCTGTGGATGCTATTATAGCCGAAGCGGGTACTGATGAAACGCTGACCAATTTGCTGGTTGACTTCACTATGGAGAAAACAGATGATGATAAATCTTGGGATGTGTCGCATGACATTATGGAGACTGGTAAATTGATTTTGAATGAAAATGATAGGGAAGAAATCTCCCATTTTAAAAATAAAACCATTTCGGAGTTTATCGAAATTAAAAACAAGCTGAATGAACTTACTAAAGCACTGGAGGCTGCCACGGTCGCGTTGGCAACCGATGCCCTACTTTTATTAGAAAATAAAGGGGTTAACCTAAAATCGTTTAGTTCAGGTTTTTTTCCTAAGCACCTGATTAGCATACAGGAAAAGCGATTTAATCCTGCGCACAAATCCTATCACCGTTTTGAAGATATTAAGATTAACAAAACGGCTACGGATACCGTTTTAATTGAAAGTTTGATTCCGGATTTATTAGCCCTATTGGATTCTATCTATAAAAATTTTGAGCGCAAGCATTTTTACGAGGCCTTTTTGAAGAATATCACGCCGTTATCCTTACTCAATACCGTTAGTAATGAATTGGCAAAAATTCAAAAAGAGCAGAATGTGCTATCTATTGCCGAATTCAATAAGTTGATTAACGATCAGATTCAAAATCAACCGGCCCCGTTTATTTATGAGCGATTGGGAGAAAAGTACCGTCATTTCTTTATTGATGAGTTTCAGGACACCTCACAAATGCAGTGGCAGAATTTGATTCCGCTAATAGACAATGCTCTAGCGAGTGAAGATTTGAATAAAGAGCAGGGATCGCTTATGATTGTAGGCGACCCAAAACAATCCATTTACCGCTGGCGGGGCGGAAAAGCCGAGCAATTTATTGCGTTGAGTAAAGGGGCGAATCCCTTTGTAAATCCGGATTGGAAGCCTTTTACCTTAGGGACAAACCATCGAAGTTATTCGGAGGTTATTGACTTTAACAATCAATTGTTTGGCTTTTTATCAGGTCAATTTGCGAATGAAGATTATATAGACTTGTATAAAAACCATAGCCATCAAGAGTTTAATGCAAAAAGGGGGGGGTATGTCCATCTTTCGTTTGTTCCTAAAATTGAAAAGGAACCCATGGACGAAACCGAAGTACTAGAGAAAAAAGACTTGTATTTGGCCGCTACCTTAGCTACTATAGCCAAGGTGAGAGCAAGCGGTTTCACCTATAAAGACATTGTAATACTGACCCGAAAAAAGGCCCCTGGAACAGCTATTGCCAATTATTTGACGGAACATAACATTCCGATTTTATCTTCGGAGAGTTTGTTGCTTGGCGCTTCATCGGAAGTACAGTGTCTGATCAATTTACTTCGGTATTTAAAAAACAATAATGATTTACAGTCTAAGGCTAACTTCTTGTATTATATGGCCTCCCAGCAGACAGTTTTGGCTAAACATGAATTTATTGCCCAAGGAATGGAGCATAAAAGTGAAGCCACCTTTCAGGGTTGGTTAACTGAATTTGACCTTAGCCTTTCGTTTCAAGCTATTCGAAAAAAGTCATTATATGAAGCCACTGAAATCATCATTGCAAAAGTTATTCCGATGGCGAATCGCAATGCTTATGTACAGTACTTCTTGGATATCGTATTGGAGCGTGATATTAAAAACCAATCGGGTATTTCTGATTTCTTGACGTATTGGGATACCCACGCGGACAAATTGAGCATTCCTTCCCCAGAGGGCAATGATGCGGTGCGGATTATGACGATTCACAAATCCAAGGGGTTGGAATTTCCAGTTGTCATTTTCCCTTTTGCCGAGGAAGATTACAGCAAGGGTCCGCGAGAGAAGATGTGGTTGAATGCTGATGAAGAAGTGATTGGATTACCGAAAGCCTTGGTAGATAAAAGTTCGAAAGTAGCCGGTTATGGAGAAGATGCTACGGCTTTATACCAACAAAAAACACAAGAAGAGCTCTTGGATAACATTAACGTTTTGTATGTAGCCTTGACCCGAGCCGAGGAGCAGTTGTATATTATCTCGGGGATGCAAGGGCGTAATAAAGAGGGAAATTTACCTAAAAACATGGCCGCGTTTTTCATAGCGTTTTTGGAATCGAAAGGTCTATTTAAGGAGGAGCAGTTGGACTATTCCTTTGGTACTTCACCAAAACTATCGGAAGCCCGGGTTGTGATGGATGACACTAAGATCATTCCGCAATTAAGTGCAACACTAGATGCCAAGAGCATTAAAATTGCACAGCGAGAGAGTTTGATGTGGGATACGCAGCAGCAAAAAGCCATTGAATATGGAACAATACTGCACGAAATACTTTCTTATGTTAAAACGATAGACGACGTTGCATTGGCGGTCGTAAAAGCAATTGAAAATGGTCTTATAGTCGCTTCACAAGGAGAGACGGTTACCCAGACCTTACTTTCGATTGTTACGCATGCTGACCTAGTTCCGTATTACACTTCTGGTTCTAAAATACTGAATGAGAAAACGATACTTCAAAAAGACGGTCCGATTGTAAAACCCGATCGCATGGTCTTGACGGCAACCAACGAAGTATATTTATTGGATTATAAAACGGGTGGGCATCAGGCTAAATACAAGACCCAATTGGAAAATTACCAATTTGCGATTGAAAAGATGGGCTTTAGCGTTACTAAAAAAGCGTTGGTTTACATTGGAGAACAGTTGGAAATAGTAAATTTGTAGCTCTTTGAGAAGAGTATAGAGTATAGAGTATAGAGTATAGAGTATAGAGTATAGAGCATAGAATATAGACAACAGACAAACACTAAACTAGAATAAGCATTATGTACGGAAAAATTCAACAACACCTACAAAACGAATTGGATACCATTGAGCAAAATGGCATTTTTAAGAGAGAGCGTATTATTACTTCGCCACAGGGAGCTGAGATCATGGTTAATGGCGAAACCGTATTGAATTTTTGCGCCAACAATTATTTAGGATTGTCTTCACATCCTGAGGTAATTCAGGCCGCTAAGGACGCTTTAGACAGTCATGGTTTTGGCATGTCTTCAGTACGCTTTATCTGCGGAACGCAGGACATCCATAAGACATTAGAGCAGAAGATTGCCCAATTCTATGGTACCGAAGACACGATTTTGTATGCGGCAGCCTTTGACGCCAACGGTGGTGTATTTGAGCCCTTATTGGGTGAGGAAGACTGCATTATCTCTGATAGTTTAAATCACGCTTCAATTATTGATGGCGTTCGCTTGTGTAAAGCCGCTCGTTATCGTTATGAGAATTCGAATATGGAAGATTTAGAATCCCAATTGAAAAAAGCGGTTGCGGCAGGACATCGATTTAAATTGATTGTAACGGATGGGGTATTTTCGATGGATGGATTAGTGGCGCCCTTGGACAAAATTTGTGATTTGGCCGACCAATATGATGCTTTGGTGATGGTAGATGAATGTCATGCAGCAGGATTTATTGGGGCTACCGGTAAAGGAACTTTGGAAGCTAAAGGAGTGATGGGAAGAGTAGATATTATTACAGGTACTTTAGGAAAAGCATTGGGCGGTGCTATGGGAGGATACACTACGGCAAAGAAAGAAGTAATTGAAATTTTGCGTCAGCGTTCGCGTCCCTATTTATTTTCCAATTCATTAGCACCTGCTATTGTAGGCGCTTCGATTAAGGTATTTGAATTATTAGAACAAGACACCACTTTGAGAGACCGTTTAGAATGGAACACCAATTATTTCAAGGCTGGAATGAAAGCAGCGGGAATAGACATCATCGATGGTGATTCGGCTATAGTTCCTGTGATGCTTTACGATGCTAAATTATCGCAAGTTATGGCTAATGAATTATTGAAGAAAGGCATTTATGTGATTGGGTTCTTTTATCCGGTGGTTCCGAAAGATAAAGCGCGTATTCGTGTACAACTTTCGGCAGCTCATACCAAAGAGCATTTAGACAAAGCCATTTTGGCCTTTACCGAGGTTGGAAAGATGTTAAAAATAATTTCATAACTCGCTATCTTTCAGAATTTAGCAAAAAAATTACATTATTTCCATATTTTAACCATAACATTTTGATATTATGGTAATAGGTATTACTTTTGCACCGTTATAATTCTTATAATCTAATCAAATAAAGTATGAAACATCTTAACAAATTATTCGTTGTTATGTTAATGTTGGCTGGATTCAGCTCACAAGCACAAGACAGCAACAATCCTTGGGCAATTTCGTTTGGGGCAAATGCAGTTGACACTAGAGTTAGCGCAGCATCAAAATTAGAAGATCAATTCTCTCAGTATTTTAATGCTAAAGACTATTGGAATATTCTTCCAACAGTATCTTTCGTTAATTTAACTAAGTACGTAGGAGACAATTTCTCTTTTGGAGTAACAGGATCGGCTAATAAAATTACAAAATATGTTCAACCAAGAGTTGGTAAAGACGCTTATGTAGTATCTAATCCAGGTGATTTAAATTATTATGCCGTAGATGGAGTGATCAACTACAGCTTAATGAGCTTAATCAAATCAAAAACATTTGAGCCCTCTGTACATGTTGGCGGAGGTTACACTTGGCTGGGAGAAGATAAACATGCTGGAACGATAAATGGAGGTTTAGGATTAACATACTGGTTCTCTGAAACCGTAGGTTTATCATTAAGTTCAACGTACAAACATTCATTCGAAGATGTACGTGATGATATGCCATCACACATGCAACATTTTGCTGGACTTATCTTCAAATTTGGAGGTTCTGACCGAGATGGCGACGGAATTTATGACAAAGATGATGCTTGTCCAGATAATGCAGGTCCAAAAGCAAACAATGGTTGTCCTGATACTGATGGCGATACTGTACTTGACAAAGATGATTCTTGTCCAGACGTAGCTGGTTTAGTTCAGTTCCAAGGATGTCCTGATACTGATGGTGATGGAATTGCTGACAAAGATGACGCTTGTCCAGAAGTTGCTGGTTTAGCTAATTTTGGAGGATGTCCAGATACTGATGGAGATGGAACACAAGATAAAAACGACAAATGTCCAGAAGTTAAAGGTCCAAAAGAAAACGCAGGTTGTCCTTGGCCAGATAGCGATAAAGACAGCGTATTAGACAAAGATGATAAATGTCCGGAAGTAGCTGGAACAGTTGCAAACAACGGTTGTCCTGAAGTGTCTGACGAAGTAGTTAAAAAATTGAATGACTATGCTAAAACGATTTTGTTTGATACTGCTAAAGCATCATTCCAACAACAAACGTTCCCAGTATTACAATCAATTGCAGCTATCTTAAAAGAGTATCCATCTGCTAACTTCTCAATTGAAGGACATACAGATAGCGATGGTAAAGATGCTACTAACCAAAAATTATCTGAAGATAGAGCAGCGGCAGTTAAAAATTATTTAATTGAAAACGGTATTGCTACTTCTAGATTAAGTTCTGTGGGTTATGGTGAAACTAAACCAATTGACAGCAACAAAACTAAAGCTGGTAAAGCTAATAACAGAAGAGTTGAAGTGAAATTAGTAAAATAATTTCTCCTTAAAATATTTTCTTAAAACGCCCCGATAATCGGGGCGTTTTTTTTATTTTTATAGCATGTCAACTCCATCATTTCTACATCAACTGGCTCAGGAACTACTTAAAAACAATGCTGACGGTTTGTCGGACTTGGTTATAGTATTGCCCAATAAGCGCGCTAAAGTTTTTTTGCTTGAAGCTTTACAAAATCAAATTACCCAAACGGCGTTGGCTCCTGAAATCATTAGCATAGAGGAATTTATACAGGAGATTGCGGGCGTCCGTTCTATTGATAGTGTAGCTTTATTATTTGAGTTTTACGAAGTCTATACTGAGTTGACCGAAAAGGGACAGCAAGAGTCTTTTGAACTGTTTGCCAATTGGGCCAAAACCTTGTTGCAAGATTTTAATGAGATAGATCGTTACTTATTGGATCCTGATTATGTTTTAAACTATTTGGAAAACATTAAGGAGATTGAGCATTGGTGGGAAAAAGTAGAAAACAAGACCGATTTAGTACAAAAGCATTTGGCATTTTGGAAAAAACTCCCTACCTATTACCATTCCTTGTATCGTTATTTGCTAAATAAAGGCGTAGGCTATCAAGGATTAATTTATCGAGAGGCGGTAGCGAACTTGGATCATTTTTCGGAACACAGTACAAACCGATATGTATTTGCTGGGTTTAATGCGCTTAATCAGGCGGAAGAAAAGATACTACAGCATTTGTTGGCCTTGGAAAAGGCAACGGTTTATTGGGACATTGACGAAACCTTGCTCAATGACCCCTTTCACGATGCTGGATTGTTTCAGCGAAAATTTAAGTCCACTTGGTTGCATTATAAAAGTCATCCCTATGAATGGATTTCAAATGATTTTACGGGGCCAAAAAACATCCAAGTAATTGCCACCTCAAAGTCTATTGGACAAGCTAAAATAGTGGGCTCGATTATACAGCAACATCTTGAGGATTCCTCGGTTAATTTACAAAATGTTGCTTTGGTATTGGGCGAGGAAAACTTATTGTTGCCCGTTTTGCATTCCTTGCCGGCAGGGGTTGATGCATTGAATATTACTATGGGATTTTCTAGTAAAAATAATCCGGCGCAATTGCTCGTCTCTAAATTATTCAAGTTGCACGCTAATGCCTTGACTAGAAATGCTGTTACTTATGTGATGTACTATAAAGATGTACTTGACATCTTGACCCATCCCCTTATCGAGCCTTATGTTCAAGCTAATGATTTGGTTCAACGCATTAACCGGAACAATTATACTTTTATTACCCATAAAAAATTGGATGAACTTTTTCCGGAAGGCAACGCATTATTCCAATTGTTGTTTAAGAGATGGGATATAGGTTCAGTACAGGTCTTAGAAACTATTTCTCACTTATTGCTGCAGATTAAAGCAAATTTGAGTTATGACAACGAAGAAGAGAAGATAACGAATGCCTTTGTATATTCTGTTTTCAAGGTGATTACTAAAATGATTTCCTATTTTGAATCCCACGAAAAAATCGATGATATTAAGACCTTGCAAGCCATTTACAAGCAAGTGATAGAGGTAGCAGAAGTTTCTTTTGAAGGAGAGCCGTTGAATGGATTGCAAATCATGGGTGTTTTGGAAAGCAGGGTACTTGATTTTGAGACTGTCATCATTACCTCGGTTAATGAAGGAAAGTTTCCTGCGGGTAAGAGCAACAATTCGTTTATCCCTTACGACATTAAAAAAGAATTAGGATTGCCTACTTTTAAGGAAAAAGATGCCATCTATACATATCACTTTTACCATTTATTGCAACGTGCAAAAAACATTTATCTGCTTTACAACTCAGACAGTGACGGATTTGATGCTGGAGAAAAGAGTAGGTTCATCACCCAGTTGGAAGTAGAACAGCAGCCTAACCATAACTTAACGTTTCAATATTACAATGCGGATGTTCCCAACATTGCCCACCAACCTATGGTGGTTGCCAAAACGGAATCAGTGTTGGTTCGATTGCAAGACATAGCGACAAAGGGATTTTCCCCTTCTTCGCTGACTGCCTATATACGGAATCCGATTCAGTTTTATTTTCAGCGGATACTGCGAATATCGGAGGCCGATGAAGTAGAAGAAAATATTGCTGTGAATACCTTGGGGACTATTATCCATGGAGCTTTGGAGGAATTATACAAGCCTTTTATTGGGCGGTTGTTGACCCAAAAAGACTTAGAAGGCTGCTACCAACAGATCTCTACTGAAGTATTGGCACAATTTAAAAAAGAGTACAAAGAAGGAGAAATCAACAAAGGCAGGAACTTATTGGCCTTTGAAGTAGCAAAGCGCAATGTATACAATTTCTTAAAGCTCGAGCAAGAATCATTACTTGATGGCGATGAGGTTCAGATCATAGCGTTAGAAGCGTCTTTAAGCAAAACGCTGGTAGACGAGCGATTACCTTTTCCGGTAACCATAGCGGGTAAAGTAGACCGAATTGAAGTTCGCAATGGCAAAATCAGAATCATCGATTATAAAACGGGGAAAGTAGAGCAACGAAATGTGACTTTAAAAGACTGGAAAGGCTTAACGGAAGATATTAAAAACGAGAAAATCATTCAGGTGTTGGCTTATGCCTTTATGTATGAAGAGCAAGCTAACGGAAGAGAGATTGAGGCCGGAATTATTTCGTTTAAGAATTTGAAATCGGGCTTTTTGCCATTTGAATTTAAGCAAGATAAAGTAGACATAACTGTGGTTACGCCTGAAATCATGGGGTCCTATATCGATGAAATTGTGGCGTTGTTGCTGGAAATCTTTGATAAGGGCAAGCCTTTTGAGGAAAAGCTAGCTTAAACTTTCTTTAAAAAATCTAACATTACTTTTTTGAGTGCCGTTTCATTTTCAATGTGACTCATATGACCGTCTGGGAAGGTGGTTAGTGCTACATTTGTTCCTTCAATTTGGTCAATAGTATCTTCGTAAATTAATACTCCATCTTTCTGTCCCAGTACCAATTGAATGGGATAAGGGGCGAAATGGAGGATTACTTCGCGGTCTTTGCGGATTTTCATTCCCTCTAAGGCGGCGACAATCCCTTGTAGTGGGGTTTTAAGTGCTTCTTGTTTTACACGTTCTATTTCTGGGGCAAGTTTCTCGCGGTTGTCTTCGTTAAACAAATTGGCTATTGACATACTAACAAAGCTAGAGTAATTTTGCTTTACACATACTACGGCTCTGTCGCGGTTGACTTTGCGCTCTTCACTATCGGCTCTAGAAGTTGAATTAAGTAGAAACAATCCTTTTACATGATCAGGGTATAATTCGGCAAAAGCCAAAGCGACATATCCTCCCATAGAATGACCCACCAAGACAGATTTTCTAATTTTTAAGAAGAGTAATAGTGCATACAGCATGTCGGCTTGGTCTTCCATAGCGTGGACATAGCCCAGGCATTCCGTATCGCCGTGGCCTAGTAAGTCTACCGCAATCACTCGGTGCTTCTTGGCTAATTCGGGCACATAGGCGTTCCACATGCCCTTGTTTTCTAGGAACCCGTGTAATAACACTACGGCAGTCCCCTTGCCTTCATCGGTAAAGGAGATTTTGGTGTTTTTATAGACGAGTTGTTTCAAGGTTCAAGTTTAAAATTCAAAAATAGTCTTTCGTTGTGAATGGACGAATGATTGTTGAGAAAATGATATTAACAAAAATGTTACAGGCCGCATTAATTTTTGAACTAAGGCTTTATCTTTGCTTTAAACCCTTTACTATATACCATGTTTACCCTTCAACAAATTCATGATGCTCATGCTCAAGTAAAAAGTGGCGCTGATTTCCCGCGTTATATGCAGGATTTAATTACACTAGGAATTACTTCTTTTGAAACCTTTGTCTTTGACAATCACACGCAGTATTGCGGCAAAGACGGTTTTACCATTGGCTCAGAGGGATTTACTGAAACCCTAACCCTTAACGGTAAATATAATGGTGACCAATTCAAAGCCGATTTAAAGTCGCACCAACTAGGTAATACGGATTATCTGACCTTCTTGCGGGACTGTGCCAAATCGGGGATCGAAAAATGGATTGTATTGATGGACAAAATGACGTGTACATATTATGATGTCCTTGGTAACGCTGTTTTGGTAGAAAGCATTCCATTGGAGTAATAAAAAAACGACCCACTATCGTGCGTCGTCTATTTTCTATATTCTATTCTCTATATTCTAATTAACCCTTCATCAAAGACTCAATCTCCTCTACTTCAATTGGGATATTGCGCATTAGATTGAAAGCGGCGCCATTTTCTTGGATGACCATATCGTCTTCGATTCGGATTCCGAAGCCTTCTGCAGGAATGTAGATTCCGGGCTCTACGGTGAACACCATATTGGCTTGCATCGGTTCGTGGAGCAGACCATAGTCATGTGTATCTAATCCCATATGGTGGGAAGTGCCGTGCATGAAGTATTTTTTATAGGCAGGCCAGTCGGGGTTTTCGTTTTGCACATCGGCTTTGTCGATTAGCCCTAAGCCTAGCAATTCAGAAGTCATGATTTTACCCACCTCAACATGGTATTGTTTCCATAAGGTTCCTGGCACTAACATTTTAGTCGCTTCGTTTTTCACCCTTAAAACAGCATTGTACACTTCTTTTTGTCGGTCGCTAAAGCGACCCGAAACCGGCACCATACGCGTCATATCGCTAGAATAGTTGGCGTACTCCGCACCGACATCCAACAATATTAAATCTCCTGCGTTGCACTGTTGGTTGTTTTCAATATAGTGCAACACGTTAGCGTTATTTCCCGAAGCGATGATGGGTGTGTAGGCAAAGCCTTTGGAACGATTGCGCAAGAATTCGTGAGCGAACTCTGCTTCAATTTCGTATTCCATCACCCCTGGTTTTACAAAGTTTAGGACTCTGCGGAACCCTTTTTCGGTTATATCACAAGCTTTTTGGATTAAATCCAACTCTTCAGATTCTTTTATGGAACGTAGGCGTTGAAGAATAGGGTTGGCTTTTTCCACTTTGTGTGCTGGATAGTTTTCTTTCCACCATTTTACAAAGCGCGCTTCGCGCGTTTCGGTTTCTATGCTGGCACGGTAATGTTCGTTGGTATTAATATAAATCGTCTCGGCATAGGCCATTACCTCTTTTAACGTCTTTTGAAAATCTTGTAACCAGATGACTGATTTGATTCCGGCCACTTCGTAAGCCCGTTCTTTGGTTAGTTTTTCCCCTTCCCAAATAGCGATGTGTTCGTTAGTTTCTTTAAGAAACAAGATTTCTTTTAGGTGTTCGTAGGGCGCATCAGGGAAGAGCAATAAGATGCTTTCCTCTTGGTCTACTCCACTTAGGTACAATATATCGCGGTGTTGGGCGAACGGCAGTGTGCTATCGGCAGATACTGGATAAATATCATTTGAATTGAACACGGCTACGCTGTTTGGTTTCATTTGCGCGGTGAACTTTGCTCTATTCTTGATGAATAAGTTGCGGTCTATTTGATGGTATTTCATAATTGCAATGTTGGATTGTTGAATACAAAATTACACAAAGGCGCAAACTAACAAGTAGCCAAATGGCGTTATTTTATGTTTTTCCGGATGCGGCTCATGTGTCGGCTTGAGATTCCTAGAAAGGAAGCTAAGTAATGCAGGGGTACTTCTTGGAGTAACTTCGGTTCGGTGAGCAAGAGTTTGTTATACCGATCTTCCGGAGAAAGTGTTAGTAAATCGATACGGTAATCGTCAATGAGACAGATTTGCTTTTCGATTAGGTTATGATAAAATTGGCTAAACGCTTCGTTGTGGATGATTAGATCTTTGAACGACTTTAGATCGACTACCCATAGTTTGCTATCGGCCAGTGCTTTGATACTTTTTCGGGACGGTATTTGGTTTAAGAAACTACTCAAGGAAGAAGTAACGGAGTTGCGAAGGGCCAAATAGGTTGTTTTTTCTTCGCCTGCAATTTCAATGGCATGTTGGAGTATCCCGCTTTCTAGAAAGCAAAAATGCGCACATACTTGTGCTTCCTGGACCAAAAATTCATTTTTCTTGAGGATTACCACTTTGAAAACCTTGAGTGCCTCCCCTAGTTGTTCTGCACAACGAGTATTGGAGCTGTCGATGAAGGACAACATGTAGGTCGTTAAGGCGGAGGAATCATTAAGTGTTTTCATAGTACTGACTACTACAAAAGTATTCTTTTTGGGGATATTTTGTTATTGCGTGATTAATGAATATTTTTAGAGAAAAATACAGCTATGAAAAAATACGGTATTCTCTTGACCTTATTCTTTGGTTTTTGTCTTTGGGCACAGGACAAGCCGTCCTATCAATTGTTCAACAAAAAAGGCCAAAAGGTTTCTTATGGAAAATTGTTGAAGGCTGCTGCAAAATCGGAAGTCGTTTTATTTGGGGAATACCATAACAATGCTGTTTCCCATTGGTTGGAATTGGAATTGACGAAAGATTTGGCTGAACAAGGTAAGGTAGTATTGGGTGCTGAAATGTTAGAGGCGGATAATCAAAGGCAATTAGATTCCTATTTGAACGGAGAAATTACGCAAAAGCAATTGGATTCTACGGCACGCCTTTGGCCCAATTACAAGACCGATTATAAGCCTTTGGTTGATTATGCTAAAGAAAAGCAATTGTCTTTTATAGCTACGAATATTCCGAGGCGGTATGCTTCTATAGTCTCTAAGAAAGGATTTGAGGGATTGGATGATTTAACTGCAGAGGAGAAAAGTTGGATTGCCCCTTTACCGATAGCCTACGATTCAAATTTGCCGGGTTATTTGGAAATGATGAAGATGATGGGCGACCATACGAGTCCTAATATGCCTAAGGCACAAGCCATTAAAGATGCTACTATGGCGTATTTTATCCTTAAAAACAGGCAGGCTGATTCGGTCTTTTTACATTACAATGGTACGTATCACAGTGACAACTTTGAAGGAATTTCATGGTATTTGAAAAAGGCACAGCCTGAGTTAAAAATAACAACCATTTCGACCATAGAGCAAGCTGATTTAAAAAAAATAGCACCTGAAAATTATACTAAGGCAGACTATATTCTCGTTATAGATGAAGATGTAACAAAAACATATTGATTTCATCTTATGTTTTGAAACCAGACTGTTATGAAAAAGGCATTGTTATTTTTGACCCTACTACTTACTGGGGTAGCTTTATTTTCTTGTAGTAACTAGAGCAGTACATAGCAGATGCGTGCTACTTCCCCAATCCAAACAAAATTTTGCGTGGTAACGGGAAAATTTGCTGATGCATTAGTCATAATAGGGACGGAGAATGCTGATATAACCGTTACGTTATCGTTGTCGATAAACCATAGTTTTGAATGGAAGGAAGTACATGCTGATGCAAAATATGACCCAGCTGCTGGAGAAAACGTGGTTGATATGGGATTAAGGGGATTGATTCCGAACTATGTGAAGTAGATTTGTTTAACTTTTTTGAGTTAAAAAAGCCCTTTAATCAATTGAAAATCAACAACTGTTAAAGCCACTTTAAATTGATTATAAATTATTACGCAAAGGTTGTAGTATAAGTGAAATAGCTGTATTTTTGTTCTGCTTTTTATTAAAATAATACAACTATGGCAAAATCTACGTTTTTGAGTTCGTCTATTGCTAAAAAAGTAGCAATGGCACTTTCGGGACTCTTTTTAATTACCTTTTTAGCACTACATTTTTTTATAAATCTTACTTCTGTTTTTAGCGAAACTGTTTTTAACGAATGTTCTCATTTTATGGGTTACAATCCGTTGATACAATTTGTCATGCAGCCTATATTGGTGGCGGGGGTTATTTTCCATTTTGTTATGGGGATTGTTTTGGAACTAAAAAACAGAAGTGCACGACCTACTGCTTATGTAAAATATGACGGTGCTGCCAACGCCTCATGGGCGTCAAGAAATATGATTGTTTCTGGTCTTGTTGTTTTGGCTTTTATTGGTTTGCATTTTTATGATTTTTGGGTTCAAGAAATCACCTATAAGTATGTTAATGCAGAAGTTGTAGACCCTACAAGATACTATTCTGAATTAGTTGAGAAATTTGAAAGTCCGGTACGCACAGGATTGTACTGTTTAGCGTTCTTATTGCTTTCAGTGCACTTGTGGCATGGCTTCAGCTCATCCTTCCAATCGGTAGGTTTCAACAACAAATATTCTAAGGGCGTCCAAAAACTTGGATATGCTTTCGCAATCGTAATTCCGTTTGGATTTATATTTATTGCTTTATATCACCATTTATTAAATCACTAATAGTTCATAGATAATGAAGTTAGATTCTAAAATACCAGAAGGTCCTATTTCACAGAAGTGGACCGATTATAAAGACCATTTAAAATTAGTTGCACCTAACAATAGACCTAAAATAGACATTATTGTTGTGGGAACTGGTTTGGCGGGTGCCTCGGCTGCTGCTTCTTTAGGGGAAATGGGCTATAATGTGAAAGCATTTTGTTTTCAAGATTCTCCACGTCGTGCGCACTCCATTGCGGCACAAGGGGGGATTAATGCTGCTAAAAATTATCAAAACGATGGGGACAGTACGTTCCGTTTGTTTTATGACACCATTAAGGGAGGCGATTATAGAGCCCGTGAAGCTAACGTGCACCGTTTAGCGGAAGTTTCTTCAAATATTATTGATCAATGTGTGGCACAAGGAGTTCCTTTTGCCCGAGATTATGGTGGGATGTTAGATAACCGTTCATTTGGGGGTACTCAAGTACAGCGTACTTTTTATGCCGCTGGACAAACCGGACAACAATTATTATTAGGAGCTTATTCAGCTTTATCGCGCCAGATTGGTATTGGTAATGTACAGATGTTCAACCGTCATGAAATGTTAGACTTGGTAAAAGTTGACGGAAAAGCACGTGGTATTATCGCACGTAACTTGGTTACTGGAGAATTAGAAAGACATTCGGCACATGCTGTAATTATCGCTACAGGAGGTTATGGAAATGTATATTTCCTTTCTACAAACGCGATGGGAAGTAATGTAACGGCGGGTTGGAAAGTTCACAAAAGAGGTGCCTTATTTGCTAATCCTTGTTTTGTACAAATTCACCCTACTTGTATACCGGTGCATGGTGTAAACCAATCGAAATTGACTTTGATGTCGGAATCCTTGCGTAACTCCGGAAGAATCTGGGTGCCTAAGAAAAAAGAAGATGCAGAAGCGATTCGTGCTGGTCAATTAAAACCAACACAACTTAAAGAAGAAGATAGAGATTACTTCTTGGAGAGAAGATATCCTGCCTTTGGAAATTTGGTGCCCCGTGATGTTGCCTCTAGAGCTGCCAAAGAGCGTTGTGACGAAGGACATGGAATTGAGGCCAATGATACTAACGAAGGAGTATATCTAGATTTCTCTACAGAGATTCAAACCAAAGGACGTCAAGCTGCTTATGGACAAGGAAATCACAATCCGACTCCAGAAGAGGTAACGAAATTAGGAAAACAATGGTTGGAAGAAAAATACGGGAATCTATTTGCGATGTATGAAAAAATCACGGATGAGAACCCTTATGAAACTCCGATGAAAATATATCCAGCGGTACACTACACTATGGGTGGCGTATGGGTTGATTACAATTTACAATCTACTATCCCGGGTTGTTTTGTGGCTGGGGAAGCTAATTTCTCGGATCACGGAGCGAATCGATTGGGTGCTTCTGCCTTGATGCAAGGACTGGCTGATGGCTATTTTGTATTGCCTTATACGGTTTCGAACTACCTAGCAGATGAAATTAGAACGGGTAAAATTTCGACAGATTCACCAGAATTTGTGGAAGCTGAAAATAGTGTTAAAGACACTATCAACAAGTTTTTGAATAACAAAGGTTCAAAATCAGTTGATCATTTCCACAAGCGTTTGGGCTTGATTATGTGGAATAAAGTTGGAATGGCTCGTAACGAACAAGGATTAAAGCAAGCTATTGAAGAAATTGCTGCTTTAAAAGAAGAGTTCTACAAAGATGTTTATGTTCCTGGAAGTTCTGATGAATTAAATCCGGAATTAGAAAAAGCTTTACGTGTTGCGGATTTCATTGATTTAGGTCAGTTGATGGCAATGGATGCTTTGCAACGCAAAGAGTCTTGTGGTGGACACTTCCGTGAGGAATACCAAGATTCAGAAGGAGAAACACTTCGTGATGACGAAAACTTTGCTTTTGTGAGTGCCTGGGAATACATGGGCTACGATATTAGCCAAGAAATCTTGAATAAAGAAGAGTTGAAATACGAGTTTATCAAAATAGCCGCTAGAAATTACAAATAATATCACTATGTCTTCAGCAAAAAATATCAATATAAACCTGAAAATTTGGCGTCAAAAAAATGCTAAAGCTAAAGGAAGCATGGAAACTTATAAATTAGATAATGTTTCTACTGCTAGTTCGTTCTTGGAAATGTTAGACCAATTGAACGAGCAATTAATTAATGAGCAAAAAGAGCCTGTTGCTTTTGACCACGATTGTCGCGAAGGAATTTGCGGAATGTGTTCATTATACATCAATGGCCGTGCGCATGGACCGGATACAGGAACAACAACTTGTCAATTACACATGCGTAAATTTAAAGATGGGGATACTATCTTTATTGAGCCATGGAGAAGTAAGGCATTCCCAGTAGTAAAAGATTTAGTAGTTGACCGTTCTTCTTTTGATAGAATTCAGCAAGCAGGAGGATTTGTATCTGTGAATACTTCAGGAAGAACTATTGATGCCAATGCTACTCCTGTTCCGAAACACGATGCTGACAGAGCTTTTGAAGCGGCAGCCTGTATAGGTTGTGGTGCTTGTGTAGCTACTTGTAAAAACGGTTCGGCTATGTTATTTGTGGGCGCTAAAGTATCGCAATATGCTTTGTTACCGCAAGGAAAAGTTGAAGCAACTAATCGTGTATTGAACATGGTACGCCAAATGGACGAAGAAGGATTTGGAAACTGTACTAATACGGGAGCTTGTGAAATTGAGTGTCCGAAAGGCATCTCATTAGAGAACATTGCTCGTATGAACCGTGAATATTTGAAAGCGAGTCTTAAGTAAGAGACCTTCCTTTATAATACAAAACGCATTCATTGATTTGGATGCGTTTTTTTTTATCTTTGAGAGACCAACAAACGACACTGTGAAAAATATCTTTACTGCACTTTGCCTAGTTCTATTAGGCTCAACCTATAGTCAACAAAACTACCACGCCTATGTTAACCCGATGATTGGAACGGGAGGCCATGGGCATACTTTTCCCGGGGCTACAGTTCCCTTTGGGATGGTGCAATTATCGCCTGACACCCGCATTGATGGGAGTTGGGATGGTTGTTCTGGCTATCATTATGACGACAAGGTTATTTATGGCTTTTCCCATACCCATTTGAACGGTACGGGATGTACGGATTATGGGGACATCATGTTGATGCCTACGATGGGAAAGGGAAAAATATTCAGCACAGACTTCTATTCTTCTCCTTTTTCGCATGCCAACGAAAAGGCCACTGCTGGCTATTATTCGGTTAAACTAGACAAGCATAATATTGATGTTCAATTGACCTCCTCTACCCGCGTGGGATTGCACGAGTATACTTTTAATCAAAGCGGTGAGGCGGTTATTGTATTAAATCTCAATCACCGGGATAAATTATTGTTTGGTGAAATACGGGTCATTGATGATCATACGGTAGAAGTTTTGCGAAGAAGTGAGGCTTGGGCAAAGGACCAATATGTTTATGCCCGTATTGAGTTTAGTGTTCCTATGAAAATTGGAGGACAAGGGAATGCAGTACAAAGCGAAAAATTATTTTCAGGAACGGAAGTTGGCGCTTACTTTACGAAGCAAGTCATAAAAGGTGAAAAGCTAATGGTTAAAGTTTCGCTATCCCCAACAGGTTACGAGGGAGCCAAACTAAATATGTCTGAAATCACAAATTGGAATTTTAAAAAGGTGCAACAAAACGCAGAGAAGCAATGGGACCAAGAGCTTTCTAAAATTGAAATTACAGAGCCGAACAAGGACAAATTAACCGTCTTTTACACAGCTTTATACCATACAATGGTTCAGCCTAATATTGCGCAGGATATCGACGGTAAATACCGTGGTAGGGACAACCAAATTCATCAAGCGGAAGGCTTTGATTATTATACGGTATTCTCATTGTGGGATACCTTTAGAGGGGCACATCCTTTGTATACTTTGATTGACAAGAAACGTACGGCCGATTTTATCAATACCTTTTTGAAGGAATACGAACAAGGAGGTCGATTGCCCGTTTGGGAATTAGCTTCTAATGAAACCGACTGTATGATTGGGTACCACTCTGTTTCGGTTATGGCCGATGCTATGGCTAAAGGTATTCAAGGATTTGATTATGAAAAAGCCTTTGAAGCGGCTAAGCACAGTGCGATGCTGGATCACTTGGGCTTGTATACTTATAAAAAACAAGGATTTTTATCGATGGATGATGAACATGAGAGTGTATCTAAAACCTTGGAATATGCCTATGATGATTGGTGCATCGCCCAGATGGCTCAAATAATAGGCAAAAAAGACGATTTTGACTATTTCATGAAGCGTTCTCAAAGTTGGAAAAACCTTTTTGATTGGAACACGGGCTTTATGCGTCCGAAGAAAAACGGGGGTTGGGACAAGCCTTTTGACCCGAAAGAGATAAATAACAATTTCACGGAAGGTAACAGTTGGCAATACTCCTTTTTTGTACCGCAGGATATACCCGGTATGATCGCGGCTTATGGAGGCGAGGCTAAATTTGAGGCCAAATTGGACGAACTATTTAATAGTGAAAGTAAGACTACTGGTCGCGATCAAGCTGATGTTACCGGTTTGATTGGTCAATATGCCCATGGCAACGAGCCTAGTCATCATATGGCTTATTTATACAATTATGTAGGGAAGCCCGAAAAGACGGCAGCGCGAGTGCATTATATCTTAGATAATTTTTATAAAAACACCCCAGATGGTTTAATTGGCAATGAGGATTGTGGACAAATGAGTGCTTGGTATGTGTTGAGTTCTATGGGAATTTATGCGGTGACCCCAGGTAGAGCAGAATGGATTGAAACCCGCCCTGAATTTCCAAAAATAAAGGTAAAATTAGAGGATGGTACAACTGAATTAATTACCCAACTATCTAATAAAAGCCGATTAGGAATTACAATGACAAAATACAATGGGATTAAACCTGTTCAAAGCGATTCAATTCTCCCTGTTCCCGTAATTCAAGCGGACAAGAAATCCTTTAAGGATCAAATGACGGTGGTATTGGATGCTAATCCGGCAGGCGGAACACAAGAATTAAAATATAAAATCGACTATGAGGGCAATACGGCCCAAGACTTTGTCGCTTACAGCCAGCCTTTTGTAATTGATCAATCTTGCCGCATTACGGCCTTTGCGGAGAATGGTTTGGGTCAAAGCAAGTTGGTTTTTGGCAATTACATTAAAAAACCTAATAATTATACCATAGCCATTAAATCTGTTTACAACCCGCAGTACCATGCGGGAGGTCCGGAGGGATTGATTGATGGCATTTTTGGCACGGAGAACTGGCGCAAAGGGGATTGGCAAGGGTATCAAGGGCAGGATTTTGAATGCGTCGTAGATTTACAAAAACAACAACTCGTTAAGCGCATTGAATTTAATACGTTACAGGACAGTCGCTCTTGGATTCTTTGTCCGAAGAAGGTCGCATTTTATGTTTCGGATGACAACGAGCATTTTACCCTTATTAAAACTGCTGATAGCAACATAGATCCTAAGGCAGAAGATTCTCAACTAGTCCCTTGGAACTTTGACTTTACAGGGGTGCAAGGCCGTTATGTAAAAGTGATTGCTACTAATTTTGGTAAATTACCCGATTGGCATCAAGGAGCAGGTGGCGATGCCTTTATCTTTGTAGATGAAATCACAATAAAATAATCATGAAAATAGCCTTAGTCCAGACCTCGTTATGTTGGGAAGACCCTACTGAAAACCGCAGTCATTTGGCCCAAAAGATTACCGGATTTATGGAAGAGGTGGATTTGATTGTTCTTCCTGAGATGTTTTCCTCTGGGTTTACTATGCAACCCAAAGCTGTCGCTGAACAAATGGAAGGAGAAACTTTATCTTGGTTGCACCATTTGGCCAAAGCAAAAGACTGCGCTATTACCGGGAGTTTGGTCGTTGAAGAAAAGGGAAAGTATTATAATCGGTTAGTTTTTGTAACTCCGGATGGCGGTATTAAAACCTATGATAAAAGGCATTTGTTTACTTTGGCCGGGGAAGACAAAGTGTATACTGCAGGAACGGAAAAAGTAATTATTGAGTATAAGGGATTTAAAATTTGTCCTCTCATCTGTTATGATTTACGATTTCCTGTTTTTAGTCGGAATCAAGAAGCGTATGATGTATTGCTTTATGTGGCTAATTGGCCCAAAACACGGGTGAACGCCTGGGATATCTTACTGAAAGCAAGAGCTGTAGAGAATATGTGTTATGCGGTTGGGGTTAATAGAATAGGAACTGATCACAACCAATTGGACTACGTTGGTCACTCACAAGTGGTTGATTATTTAGGGAATTATGTATTGGATCCCCAAGAGTCGGATGGCGTTTACATCTTGACACTAGACAAGGCAAAAATGCTAGAAACTAGAGAAAAATTGGGATTTTTAAAGGATCAAGATGCCTATCACATAGGCTAATGCAACCTCCCGCTCATTCTTTTACATTAAAAGGTTGTTCCACATCCCAGTTGGAACGCACATCAATATCCTTTGGAAAATAGATTACCTCTTCGGTTTGTTTCTTTTCTATAAAATTACCCGTATCCCATTTCTTGTTTTTATTATCATCATAGATTAAACGGAGGGTATACAAAGTAGGTTCTAGGGCATCAAACGAGATGGTAGTTTCTTTTTCTGAATAGGCTATTGCTTTAACTTTTCCATCTTTGTCGGTGAGTTCGACGATGACAGGGAATCGTTTGACGTTTTCTAAAAGCACTCTCAAATTACCATAATCTGTAGTGTTTTTGGTGCTGATATTGTACTTTAGCGTATCATTTTGATGCTCATAAAAATCGATTAATGCCCCAGGAAATAATTTGATTTTATATTTTTCTAAGGGTTCGTTCTTAAAATTTAAGTAGACCATTTGAGTTGGTTCGTCGTATTCGGTTTCAAAAGGAACGGCAATCGAATCTTTATTTGTTATGCTTATTTTTGACTTGTCGAATGTAACTAATGGAATAGAACTCGTTAAAGAAAAACGTTCACGAAGGGGCAGGTTTCCTGAATAATTGGGGCTAAAGGATAAGGTATCTGCCTTTTGATTTTTGATTTTAACCATAAACTTTTTACTGTATTGGTCCTTATCTATCGCTACTTCTAATGAATCCGTTTTTATGGGTTTGAACCAAATTTGGAGCGAGTCTTTTTTGGGAAAATTAGTCACTACGGCTGGTATCATTTTAGTACCGTTTTTAACCATTATTTTTACTCCTTTGGATTGTCCCTCAAACCCCATTAACAATCTACTCTTGGCGGCTTGTGTAGGTTTAATCGCTTTGAAAGGCACCACTTCTTTGAAGAGTTCGAGTTCAAAAACCGTATCATTGGGAATGGTGATGAATTGTTTTTGGAAACCGATTTTGTCTGATTTTGGATTGTATTTATTGTTGCCGTTATCTTTTAATGCAATTAATTGGTACTTTCCGGCTTTGATGTTTTCTAGTTTTACCATCTTCAAACTGTCTAACGTATTAGTAATGTACCTAGGTGTCTCTTTATATATTGTTGAGTCGTTATATTTTTCATTGACTTCATAAAGCATTACCGAAACAAAATTATCGGTCTTTTTTTCAAGAGCATCTTTGATTTTTACATTTAAGGAAAGAGAGTCAATATAAGTCCCGGTAGAAAAAACGTATTTGAACTGCGAATAGGGATTTCCTTCGTTGTTGTCTTCAATGCTTTGGCCAAAATTGAAGCTATAGGTTGTATTAGGGAGTAATGTATCTTTTATTTTTATGGTTAAAATTTTACTGGCATTGCTCGGTACAATTTCGGGTTGATTTTTCATTGGAGGAGAAATAATCAACTGTTTGTTGGCATTTTTCAATTTCACATACTCATCAAAAACTAATTTGATTTCCTTTCCATTAAAATTGGTTGCAAAGTTCTTTGGAAAACTGGCGGTCAACACGGGAGCAATAGTGTCTTTATCTCCACCCGTTATGGTGCCTCTTTTAGCACAACCTATGGCTAAGAGCAGTAGTATTAGTGAAAAATAGAGTACTTTATTTTTTAGCATATAGCATTTTTTCAAAGCACAAAATAACGATTATATTTAGTGCGAATGAAATCTTTTTTGGGAAACTTAACAATTAACTATGGGACATTGCCATGCAGACAATGCTTATTTTGGCCCCAGGGATTTTGAGTAATGCTTTACTGCAAGCTTCTAGTGTAGAACCCGTCGTGATTACATCATCGATTAGAAGAAAATGTTTATGATGATGCTTTTCCAAAAAATCAACATCAAAAACGGTAGCAATCACGTCAGCTCTGCCTAATAGATCTTTTTTGGTTTGCGTTTTAGTATGTAATTTTCGAAATAAAAGTTGGTCTTCATAAGGAATTTCCAAGTGGGCTGATAAAGCTTTTCCAAAACCTTCTACTTGATTGTAGCCTCGTTCTTTCAAGCGTTTTTTGTGTAAAGGCACCGGAATAATATAGTCCACTTTCTTTAGTATTTCAACGTCTTTTAATGCTTCGCCATACCAATTTCCAACGAGTTCACTTATTTCCTCGTGCCCTTTATATTTTAAAAGATGGATCATTTCCTGCACTATTCCTTTTTTGTGAAAATAAAATAAGGCCGAACCGAACTCCAGAGGTATGCGCCCGTAAAACTTTTGCATGACTTCATTATCCACTAATAGGTGTTGATTTGTTACTGGAATTTCATGTCGGCATTGGGTACAAATTACTTTTTCATCACTTAACAAAATAGCATTGCAGCCTGCACAGGCCTTTGGAAAAAATAAATTTAGCAGATGTTGCAGCATAAAAAGATAATTTTCTTACATAAAATTATAAAAAAAATAGATTCTAAGTCTTGATTAATCCATTTTTTACATTCGGTTTTTATATTTTTGCAGCATGGCAAAACAAGAAGATTTATTTAAGAACGTAGTTTCGCATGCAAAGGAGTATGGATTTATATTTCCTTCGAGCGAAATTTATGATGGTTTGAGTGCGGTTTATGATTACGCTCAAAATGGAGTAGAACTAAAAAAGAATATTAGAGAATATTGGTGGAAAGCCATGGTTCAAATGCATGAAAACATAGTAGGACTGGATGCTGCTATCTTGATGCATCCTACTACCTGGAAAGCTTCGGGCCACGTTGATGCATTTAACGACCCGTTGATTGACAACAAAGACTCTAAAAAAAGATATAGAGCGGATGTTTTAATTGAGGACTATGCCGAAAAATTAAACCTGAAAGCTAAGAAAGAAATAGAAAAAGCACGGGAGCGTTTTGGCGCCTCTTTTGACGAAGAGCAATATAAAACCACTAATCCGCGTGTGATGGAATATTTGGCGAAAGAGCGCGAAATTCTGGAACGAATGGGACGTTCATTGGGCAATGGTGATTTGGAAGATGTAAAAGCCTTAATTGAAGAATTGGAAATTGCCGATCCTGAAACTGGTTCTAGAAATTGGACCGATGTAAAGCAATTTAACTTAATGTTTGGCACCAAATTAGGAGCCTCTGCGGAAAATGCTATGGATTTATACTTGCGCCCGGAAACGGCACAAGGGATCTTTGTCAACTTTTTGAATGTTCAAAAAACGGGCAGAATGAAGATTCCGTTTGGTATTGCCCAAACGGGAAAAGCTTTTCGTAACGAGATTGTAGCTCGTCAGTTTATCTTTCGTATGCGTGAGTTTGAACAAATGGAGATGCAGTTTTTTGTTAAGCCAGGTGAAGAAATGAAGTGGTATGAATATTGGAAACAAACTCGCTTGAACTGGCATTTATCGTTGGGGTTAGGCAAAGAGAATTATCGTTTTCACGATCACGAAAAATTGGCGCATTATGCCAATGCGGCTGCGGACATAGAGTTTAATTTTCCTTTTGGCTTTAAAGAATTAGAAGGAATTCACTCTAGAACTGATTTTGATTTAAAAGCACACGAACAATTTTCGGGTAAAAAATTACAGTATTTTGACAATGAAACGAATTCCAATTATGTTCCCTATGTAGTTGAAACTTCGGTCGGATTGGATCGTATGTTCTTATCCGTTTTTGCTACTTCCTTAAAAGAAGAAACCTTGGAAGATGGTTCGACACGTACTGTTTTGCGTTTACCGAGTGTCTTGGCTCCTACAAAAGCAGCAGTTTTACCTTTAGTAAAAAAAGATGGATTGCCTGAAGTTGCCCAAAAGATTATTGATGATTTGAAATGGGATTTCAATGTGGCTTATGATGAGAAAGATGCTGTGGGAAGAAGATACCGTAGACAAGATGCATTAGGAACGCCTTATTGTATTACAGTAGATCATCAAACCTTGGAAGATGAAACAGTAACTATACGTCATAGAGATAGTATGCAACAAGACCGTGTTAAGATTACCGAATTAAAAACCATAATTGGCAACGAAGTATCGATGCGAAATTGGTTGATGAAAATTTAAATAGGACACCACATCCTTATAGTAATCCCGAATTCTTATTTAGAATTCGGGATTTTGTTTTTGTAAGTAATTATCCCGATTAAAAATCACATATTAACAGTATTCGCCATTCTGTCAACATTTTTATTAAAATGGGGCTGGAAATTTTATTTTCGATAGTGCGAAAATGCAAGTGATAGTTCCCCAAAACTACCCGAGTTTAACTGATGATGCTTTCCCTAAATCAAAGGAAAAGCCTTCATGAGCCACACTTTTATTATTATTGATGACCGTCAAGAAGACATCTCGAAAACTCAGGTTGTAGCTGAGCGCTTTCGCAATTTATCTTTTGTGGGTTCAGCTACAACTTATGATGATGGTGTTAATTTAATCTTGGAACACCAGCCCAGCTTAGTATTTCTAGAAATAGATCCTACCGACAAAAAGAGTAATCTTTCATTAGCTCTTATTAATGAATTGTATCGGTTTTTGACGGTTGTTCCTAGAATTATCATTATTACTTCAAAAAATGATTTGGCTTATGAAGCTCTTAAATATGAGGTCATTGATTATTTGATAAAGCCAATTAATATCAATGATTTCCGGAAAGCCATACTTAAATTTGACCGAGCCATTAAATCAGATTTACCCCTTATCGAAGTCAAAAACCCGGTAGCTACTTTTGAAGTATTGGACGAAGCTGTGCTTGAAACCCTTGAACAAGAAATAGCGACAGGAGAGGAGCTAACCGAAGACCCAATAAATGAAAGAGAGGAACAAATTGACTCAGAAACAGCAACTGAGGATGAGGTTACGGTGACCACGATTCCTTCTGCCAATTCAAAAATTGAGGCCAATGCTGTCATGATGCAAAAACCTCAATCTCTTATAATTTGTATTAAGTCTTATGGCGACTATCGTTATTTAGACTCAGATGAAATCCTTTATTTTGAGGCAGACAATAATTCGACAGACATTCACTTGAACAATGGGGAGATGGTTACAGCTTTTAAAACGTTAAAACACTTTGAAACGGTATTGCCAGAAACGCAATTTTTACGCATACACAATAGTTACATCATCAATGTTGACCAAGTTTCACGTATACACACCGGTAACACCGTATGTTACATTAAAAACTCAACTACCAAACTACCTTTTTCTAAGTCCTATAAAGACAATGTAGATTTGATCATCAATCGAATAGCAGGAGGAAACTATTTGGAGATATAGAAGAAAAATAATACATTTACAAAAAATCCGATATGGAAGTAACTGTATTAATGATAGATGATCATCCGCCGATTATTGAAGGTTATAAGTCTCTTTTAACTTTTAACCCTCATGAATATTCCTTACACTTTACGGAAGTAAGCAACTGTGAAGCAGCCTATGACCTTATTGTGTCAACTGAAATTCACTTTGATATTATTTTTTTAGATGTTACGCTACCGCCTTATCCTGCTAAAAATATTAAATCGGGCGATGATTTAATTCCGATCATCCGAAAGCATATACCTAACGCAAAAATTGTTGTTTTAACTTCCCATTCGGAATCACTTATTCTCAACGGAATTCTTAACGAATATTATCCCGATGGCTTATTGTTGAAAAGTGAAATTCACGCCGATAATTTTACCACAATTTTTGATGCTATACTTAAGGGCACTACCTTTTATAGTGCTACGGTTAAGAATATTAAAAATGATATTAAAATAGCCCCCAAACTCTTAGATAATTACAATAGACGTATAATTATTTTGCTATCTAAAGGCCTAAAAACAAAAACGATACAGGAAGAGCTCCACCTTTCTAAAAGTGCTATTGACAAAAGAAAAGTCATCATTAAGGACTATTTAGGCATTTACAAAGGAAATGATGAAGACCTGCTGCGGGAAGCTAGGAAACAAGGACTCATTTAGAGCGTGGCTTTATTTAATACACTAAATAGGTTGTTTTATCCTATTACCTTTTTTAAATTTTAACAAAATGTACACTTTTTGTGTACCAAATTCTCTTTTCCCTCTTTTACTTTTACAACGTCATTTAACAGATGTACACTTGGTAAATTTTGAGACTTACCTACTCAAACTTCATTGCAAGCCTTTTTCATTAAGTGGTATTTTTGAATTGGTAAAAATGCAATAGAAATTTCTCTGTTTATTTTGAGATTTGTTATTAAACAGAGTATGCTAAACAAATCGAAAAAAACAGCCCTAACTTACTTGTTATTATGACAATGAGTGGGGCTGTTACTTTAAAGGCACTTATTGTGAAAAAAAGGCACCTAATTTTATTGGTTTTTACATCACTGTCTATGGGGACTTTTGCTCAAAAGGAGAACCAAAAGATGGAACATGGAAGCCTTTCTGTTAAAGCAGTAGCAGAAACGGTGACGTATAATTTTGATTCCCTCAACGACCTTAAAGAAAATGTGGATTCAATATTGGATGAGATTATTACTAATTCAAATGAAACTTCTCCACTTACTATTGAGATTCAAATAAATTTAGTGATTACGGATGCTTCCATAACGTTTATGGCAAGTACTACGGCCCCGAAAAGCACGATTCAAGCGACCTTTAAAAAACTTTGCCTTTCTTTAATCAAAGGAGTATCAGATTAAATAACTAAACTAAAAATTAAATTCATAAGGCTTTAATTCGCAACTAATATCAATAAAAAAACTAAAAAAGGGAGGGAATAGTACTAATTGGAATCATCCAAAAGGTAAAAGGTGAAGGGTTAGGGTTCAATTCTTTTACCGATTTTTATTACTTTTATTTTCCCGTTGAGTATCGGCTAAAAACTGATACTCAACTTATTTATAACACCATGAATAGTATTAGAAGAATACCGCTCCTTACCTTAGTATTTCAATTGTTTCTTTACAGTTGTAATTCGACTGTCAATGATCCAAAAACAAACCCTACCAATGACTCTATCAAAAAGTACATTGATTTAGCAGGAAATGACACACTTCCCTATACCCAAAGAATTTACTATAATGACAAGGCTTATTCATTTATTGATTTTAGTAAGAATGATACTTTGACGAGGTATAATTTGGATATGATTGCCTTTAAATATTGCATTTTAAACAAAATAGACAAACTCAAATTTACAAGTGATAAACTAATGTTAATGTCAGTAAAAAGTAGAGACACTTTAAATATTGGTAGAGCTCATAGAAATTTAGGATTATATAATATGTCGATTTCAAATAATGAAAAAGCAATTGAACATTTATTTAAAGCAAAAAAGATATTTATCACTCTCCAAAAAAGTAATTTAACTCTTAAAACTTTGAGTGACATTTCTTTAACACAAGCTTTTGCCTGCGATTTTTTAGGAAGTAACAAAACCGCAGTTGAATTGTTAGCAATAGCTAAAAAGATGAATTATAATAAATTAGATTTTTTTTGTAATGTTAAAATAGGAAATAATTTATTTTATTTAAAAAACAATACAGAAGCTATCAAATACTTAAAAAATGCATATCTATTAAATCATTCGAAATCCGATTATTATCCTTTAAACAATTATTTATGTAATAGTTATATTAATTTAAAAAAATATGACACTGCATTAAAATATGTGAATTTAAATTTATCTGACACAAAATTATATCCAACCGACCCTTCTAGCTACTCGACCTCGCTTTCATTAAAAGCTTACATCCAATTAAAAATGAATAATTTCAAAAACTTGGAAAGGAATTTTATTTTTGCTGAAAAAAACTTCGTCCTATCTAATAGTCTTTCAGGCAGGAATTACAATCAGATTTATTTGTCTGCGTATTATGCAAAGATTGGTGACACATCCAAGTCAATTAAGGCAGCTAACAAAGCTCTTATATTATCAAAAAGCTATAAGAACCCAACAGACATACTTATTAGTTTAGAGCAACTTATCAAAGTTGATAATGTAAATTCTTCAAAACATGCTCAGCTATATATCCAAGTAAATGATAGTCTTCAAATAGCTGAGCGAAAATTTAGGGATAAATTTGCACGCATTAAATTTGAAACTGATGAAATTAACCACGAAAAACAAAAAGCCATTCAACAAAAATGGGTCATCATAGCGATTTCTTTAGGTATCATTTTAATTTTTTTCCTCCTACTGATCATCACTTATCAACGTTCAAAACAAAAAGAACTTAGGCTGCTGCAACAACAACAAATTGCCAATGAAGAACTCAATGAATTATTGTTACATCAAAAAACCAAAGAGGAAGAAATAAGACAACACGAGAAAAAAAGAATCGCCATAGAATTGCATGATGGCATTATGAATAAACTCTCCAGCACCCGCCTTAACTTATCCATACTGTCGCATAGGAAAGATGCTGCTGCCATTGCAAAATGCCTACAGTATATTGATGACATTTTTCAGATTGAGCAGGACATAAGAAACGTATCCCACGATTTAAATCATGATGTCTTTAAACAAAATGACAGTTTTAGCAAAATACTGGAAGATTTTATTACAGAACAAAATAAAACCGGCAAGACCCACTTTTCACTTGAATTGGACCCTAGAATAAAATGGGAAGATATAACCAGCATTATAAAAATAAATTTATACCGCATTATTCAGGAAGGGTCTCAAAACATTAAGAAATATGCCCAGGCTCCAACTGCCATAATTAGCATTACATTTGACTTACCATACATTTGCTTAGCCATTACGGATAACGGTGTAGGTTTTGATCCTACTCAAAATTATACGGGTATAGGATTAAAGAATATGGCCACCAGAGTAAAATCAATAAACGGAAAAATTACAATAAGTTCGATTGCACATCAAAACACTTCCATTTCGATTGCAATTCCGTTAGCGGACAATATGTAATTGTTATGGATTTATCTCCATCAACAATTCAATCCTCTTTCTAAGTTTATTTTATTTCAATCTCTTGAGGATTAAAAAATAAGTTACTGCTTAATTTGGTCGTTCCAATACAAAATTTCTAATTGCTATTTTTCCCTTTATTGAAATCTATGACGTACTTCAATATTAAATTTTGGCTTCTCCAAAATTATTTCCTCGCACCGTTAACTCATGTTATTTGACCATAATAGGATTTCTCAAAAACAGATAAAACGAGATTTTAGTTCAAAAAGGGCAAATTTCCAAAAATCATCCACTCAGATTTGACACTCATTCACTATCAAACGAGGTCATTCTACCATAAACACCTCTATATATAGGGCTTGACAGAGACAACCTTTTTAGTTTTACATCGTGAAAGTGCAATAGCCTCAAATCAAATCTAAGGCACACACCACAAAAACTGAAACAAAACATTAATAATAAAAAGTCTCAAATTATGAAAAAACTAGCAACAACTTTCGGCCTTTTAGCTCTTATGCTTATTGTGACGTCATTTACTACTCCAAACGAAACTGGTGGTAGAGGTAACGAAATCAGACCACTATCAAATAGCCAAGATACTGGTGGTAGAGGTAACGAAATCAGACCATTTTCATTCAGCCAAGATACTGGAGGAAGAGGAAATGAAATTAGACCTTTGTTATCCAACCAAGATACTGGTGGGAGAGGAAATGAAATTAGACCATTAGCAAACAGTCAGGATACTGGAGGGAGAGGTAATGAAATTAGACCACTAGTTTAAATAAGTAAAACTTTACGATTAAAATATAAAAAAAGGTTGTCCAATTGGACAGCCTTTTTTTATATTAGCATTTTAATACAAATCATTCCTTGAAAAAAAGCATTCAAATATTGATATTTTTTTTAATTTTTTCATGTAAAGACGATAAAAAAAATACCCAATTAGTCTTTAATGAAAAAGACAGTATTAACATATATTTGAAATCCATTTCAAATACTAAATTGTCTTTGAAACAACAATTAAATAATTGCGATAAAGCTTTAATTTTAATTCACAACGAAAAAGACGATACGATAAAAAGAAATAATTTTATAAAATTAATTTCAACCTATGATTCATTAGGTAAAGAGTTTGAATTTAAAAAAGTAAATTCTGAACTTATTAAATTATCCTATAAATTAAAAGACACTATCGGGATATCTAAATCTTTAACTTTTTCGGGACGTTATTACTTAAACAATAATATCAATGATAGTGCATTTTTCTTTTATTCAAAAGCAGAAAAGTTCTTAATTAAATACGGCGACAAAAAAAGTCTAGTAGATGTCTATATTAAGAAAGCTGCCATTCAATTCTACAGTGATGATTTTTTAGGCAGTGAACTTTCAGCAACAAAAGCATTAAAAGTCGCAAAGTTAATAGATGATAAGCAAAATGGATATGATGCATTAAATATTTTAGGCGTAATCTCTTTTGAGCTATCAAACTACCCTAAAGCGATTGAATATCATGAAAAAGCTCTAAAAGTTGCTAAAGAGTTAAAGCCACTAGACAAAAATCACCTAGAATCACTTTCTTTAAATAATATTGGTTATACCTATCAAACAGAAAACAACAATTTAAAAGCTATTTATTACTTTAACAAAGCATTAAATAATGACAATACTCTGTTAAAAGAATACCCAAGTTTATATGCTACATTAGTAGATAATATTGCATACTCAAATTTTAAACTTAATAATAATAGCCATTTACCTAATGATTTTTATAAAGCTTTAAAGATAAGAGATAGCCTTAAACTTCTTTCAAAAATAGTTTACAGTAAAATTCATATTTCTGAATTTTATAAAAAAAATGGAGACTTTGAACAATCTAAAATTAATGCTCTTGATGCCTTAAAAAATGCAAGATTAAATGAAAGTCCTAGTGATGTTTTAATTTCATTGAAACAACTATCTCTAGCGGACATAAAAAACAATGATAAATATTCAAATGAATATATAAAAATAAGTGACAGTCTCCATGAAGCTGAAAGAAAATCAAAAGATAAATTTGCAAGAATAGCATATGAGACCGATGAAATTATCCAAGAAAAAGACAGTCTAGCAGAAAAAAATAGAACGCTCTTGTATGTATTTGTTGTTTCTTTTATAATCGTTGTATTATTATTCGTGGTAAGAGCTCAACGAGCTCGTACTAGAGAGTTATTATACAAACAAGCCCAACAAAAAGCCAATGAAGACATTTACAACCTCATGATGTCACAACAGGCCATTATAGACGAAAGTAAAAACAAAGAGAAAAAGAGACTAGCGCAAGACCTGCATGACGGGGTATTGGGAAGAATGTTTGGATTGCGATTAAACTTAGACAGTTTGAACTACAATACAGACGAAGAGGCCATTAAAAAACGTTTTGAGCTCCTAAATGAACTAAAAACCATAGAACAGGACATTCGTGAAATTTCACATGATTTGAATAGAGAAAAACAAGTATTAATTAATAACTTTGTTTCGATTGTCCATAATTTATTAGAAGAGCAGAATACTTCTCATGAAGCCAATGTTGCCTATTCTATTGATAATGATGTAGTTTGGGACAAAGTTGCCAATGCTGTAAAAATTAATATGTATCGTATCTTGCAAGAAGGATTGCAAAACATTAATAAATATGCTAGTGCCCAAAACATTACTGTCGAAATAAAAGGAGATACTGATAATGTCTATTTAAAAATTCAAGATGACGGAATTGGCTTTGACGTAAGCAGAAAAAGTAAAGGTATCGGAATGCAAAACATGATTTCAAGAACTAATGATTGTAAAGGAATAATTGATATTACTTCAAAGAAAAATGAAGGAACTAAAATTGTAATAACCTTACCTATAGAAACTAAACCATTAATTTCAGAACAAGAATGACAAGCCCAATTAACATTTTAATAGTAGACGATCACCCTTTTATTATTGAAGCCTATAAAAATGCTATCAACAAATACAGTCAGCAAGGTACTGAGTTTATTGTAACACAAGCCAATAACTGTAAAACTGGTTATGAAAACATTATTGATCAACCTAAGCCATTTGACATCGCTTTTTTTGATATCAGCATGCCAGAATATGCTGAAAAAGGGATATATTCTGGCGAAGACTTGGCGATGCTAATAAAAACAGAAATGCCTACTTGTAAGGTGATTTTATTGACAATGCATACCGAATTATTAAAAATCAACAACATTATTAAAAACATCAACCCTAGTGGCTTAATTATCAAAAACGATTTAACGTTTGATGAATTACTCTTTGCGTTTGACAAAATCATTAAAGATGAGAGTTATTACAGTCAAACTGTTATCAAATTAGTTGGTCAAGCGCAATACAATAATATCGAATTGGATGTTTTTGATAAACAAATACTCTTTCACCTTTCTAAAGGAGTAAAAACTAAAGATTTACCACAATATATTCCGCTATCTTTAAGTGCCGTTGAAAAACGAAAACTAAATATTCGAGAGATTTTAGAAGTAAAAGACGGAAACGATATTGATTTAATTAATGAGGCCAAGAAAAAAGGTGTCATTTAACGATTATACGGGAAACCGTAATCAAATATGCGGGAAACCGTAATAACTCCCATAACTACAAAGACTACCTTAGCAGTATGATTTCAGGGTTAGTATTTGTAGATTCAATAAGAGGTAGTAAAAAACAAGCTGCAACTTGATTTACAAAGACTTAGGAGGAAGCGATACTTAACCGTATCGCTTTTTTATTGCGCCATTGCATCCCAGCCTCTAGCTTTTAAAGGAATTTTAGTATTTGCTCTAGTAATTAGATGAATTCCTTCACTTTCTTGCGTCATATGCCCTATAACCGTGAAATTAGGGTTGGCTTTAATCTTATCAAAATCTTCTAACGCGATGGTAAATAATAATTCATAGTCTTCTCCGCCATTGATTGCTACTGTTGTGGAATCGATATTAAACTCTTCACAAACATTAATAAATTGCGGGTCTACAGGGATTTTTTCTTCATATAAATTACAGCCAATGTTGGATTGCTTGCAAACATGGATGATTTCTGAGGACAATCCATCCGATATATCAATCATTGAAGTAGGTTTAACCTCTAATTTTGCTAACAAATCTCTAATATCATGGCGTGCTTCAGGCTTTAACTGTCGTTCTATTAGATAAGAATAAGCATCTAAATCTGGTTGATTATTAGGATTTACTTGAAAAACTTGCTTTTCGCGTTCCAAAATCTGTAATCCCATATAGGCTGAACCTAAATCACCTGTAACCACTAGCAAATCACCGTCTTTGGCCCCATTTCTATATATAATATCTTCGGTATTTGCCTCGCCTATTGCGGTTATTGAAATAATTAACCCCTTTTGAGATGAAGTCGTATCACCTCCAATTACGTCAATATTGTAGAATTTTGATGCTAATGCAATTCCGTCAAATAACTCTTCCAATGCTTCTAATGGAAAACGGTTAGAAACGGCCACAGAAACTGTTATTTGTGTTGGCATTGCATTCATGGCGCAAATATCGGAAACATTCACTACAACTGCTTTATAACCCAAATGACGCAACGGCATATATGATAAATCAAAATGGACCCCTTCAATTAACAAATCGGTAGAGATTACTACTTTTTTATCTTTAAAATTCAAAATTGCAGCATCATCCCCAATACTTTTAAAAGTAGAGGGTTGTTTAACATCAAAATTTTTGGTTAAATGTTCAATTAATCCAAATTCTCCGAGTTGTGATAATTGTGTTCTTTGTGGTGCTTTATCTTCTAACATTGATGTTTTTTTAGGTCGCAAAGTTACAAAGATTTTTAAGCATACTTTACTCCGCATCTCATGGATTATTTGCAACTTTATAGGAAATAATTTTTACTATGAAATTCCATCAAATTGTCACCTTGACTTTAAATCCTTCATTGGATAAAAGCACTCATTTTACTGGATTAATTCCCGAACAAAAAATTCGCTGTGAAAAGCCTCAATATGATGCAGGAGGAGGGGGAATAAACGTTTCTAAGGCCATTTCTAGACTTGGAGGAACTTCTCTTTGTATATTTACTTCGGGGGGCTCAGCAGGAAAAATGCTTGAAGAGTTAATTCTAAAAGAAAATATCGAAAGCAAAGTCATTACCACACAAAACTGGACCCGCGAAAATTTTATTGCGTTTGAAAATCAAACAAAAGCACAATACCGATTTGGTTTTCCCGGAAACGAACTGAAGGATGAAGAAAAAAAATCACTTGTTGAAATAATAAAAGGCATAAAAACAGAATATTTGGTAATAAGCGGAAGTTTAAATGAAGGATTAACCGGAGCGTATTATAAAGAAATAGTGGAAATAGCTAAATCCTCAGGTATTAAAGTTATCGTTGACACTTCAGGAGAAGGATTGCGCAAAGTACTGGAAGCAGGAGTATTTCTAATAAAACCAAACATTGGAGAATTAGCCAAATTAATTGGTGTTAAAAGGTTGGATGTTACTGAAGTTGAAAAAGCAGCAAAAACATTAATAGAAAAAGGATGTGCTGAAATTATTGTCGTTTCCCTAGGTCCCGAAGGTGGCATTTTGGTAACAAAAGACCAAGCTGAATATGTTACTGCTCCTAAAACCGAAAAGAAAAGCACTGTGGGTGCGGGAGACAGTATGGTTGGAGGTATGGTCTGGGCATTATCTCAAAACAAACCAATGAAAGAAATTATTAAGTGGGGTATCGCTTGTGGTACTGCTGCAACAATGAATGAAGGCACGAAACTTTTTAAGAGGGAGGATGTACTGAAGTTATTAAATGAAATGACATAAAAAAACCCAATAAATTAGTTATTGGGTTTTACTATTAAATTTTACTAAAACTAATCGTTCAATTTTAATACAGCCATAAATGCTTCTTGAGGGATTTCTACATTTCCAACCAAACGCATTCTTTTCTTTCCTTTTTTCTGTTTTTCCAATAATTTCCGTTTACGCGAAATATCCCCACCATAACATTTTGCAGTTACATCTTTACGTAACGCTTTTATCGTTTCACGGGCTATAATTTTGGCTCCAATTGCTGCCTGAATGGGGATGTCAAATTGTTGCCTTGGGATCAATTCGCGGAGTTTTTCACACATTTTTTTTCCAATATGGTAGGCATTACTTTCATGAATTAATGCGGATAATGCATCCACAGATTGGGCATTCAATAACACGTCTAATTTAACCAATTTAGAAGCTCTCATTCCAATTGGAGAATAATCAAAAGAAGCATATCCTTTAGAAACCGTTTTTAAACGATCATAAAAATCGAAAACGATTTCAGCCAATGGCATATCAAAATTTAGTTCAACACGTTCAGTCGTTAAATAGGTTTGATTTGTAATAACCCCTCTTTTTTCAATACACAAGCTCATCACGTTACCAACGTAATCAGCCTTAGTGATGATAGTAGCTTTTATAAACGGCTCTTCAACTCTGTCTAGTTTAGATGGCTCTGGCAAATCTGAAGGATTGTTCACTACTAAACCCACTTCAGGTTCTTTTTTTGTGTAAGCCAAATAAGAAACGTTAGGTACTGTAGTAATTACGGTCATATCAAATTCACGTTCTAAACGCTCTTGGATAATCTCCATATGCAGCATTCCAAGAAATCCACAACGAAAACCGAAACCTAACGCTGCTGAACTCTCTGGCAAAAAGACTAATGAAGCATCATTTAATTGAAGTTTCTCCATTGAAGAACGCAAATCTTCGTAATCTTCTGTATCGACAGGATAAATTCCGGCGAAAACCATTGGTTTTACATCTTCAAATCCGGTAATCATATTAGTTGTGGGGATTTTTGCATCGGTAATCGTATCTCCCACTTTTACTTCTTTAGCTTCTTTAATACCTGATATTAAATAACCCACATCCCCAGTAGAAATAACATCTTTAGGGACTTGGTTTAGTTTAAGAGTACCAACTTCATCGGCAAAATATTCATTTCCTGTTGCCATGAACTTAATTTTTTGGCCTTTACGGATTTCACCATTCTTCACACGGAAAATAACTTCAATACCTCTAAAAGGATTATAATGAGAATCAAAAATCAAAGCTTGTAATGGTTCGTCTTTTATACCTTTTGGTGCTGGTATTTTTTCAATAATGGCAGCCAAAATATTCTCAACGCCAAAACCTGTTTTTCCGGAAGCATGTATAATATCCTCCAATTTACACCCTAATAAGTCAATGATGTCATCACTTACTTCTTCTGGATTTGCACTTGGTAAATCTACTTTATTAAGGACGGGAATGATTTCAAGATCATTTTCTAACGCTAAATACAAATTAGAAATTGTTTGAGCCTGAATACTCTGTGCAGCATCTACAATTAACAATGCACCTTCACAAGCTGCAATCGAACGAGATACCTCATAAGAAAAATCAACGTGTCCAGGAGTATCAATAAGGTTCAAGATATAATCTTCTCCATTATATTTATATTCCATTTGGATGGCGTGACTCTTAATGGTAATCCCTCTTTCACGTTCTAAATCCATATTGTCAAGCAATTGGGCTTTTTCTTCACGTGCGGTAACGGTTTGCGTTGCACCAAGCAAACGATCGGCCAAGGTACTTTTTCCATGGTCAATGTGCGCAATAATGCAAAAATTTCTAATATGCTTCATCTTCTGTATCTGTCTATTTATAGGCTAAATGCTTGCGCATTTAATCGGCAAATATAAGTCAAAGTTTTGATTTAAAAGTCTTGGAAGCCGAAACCAACAAAAATTAGTATTTTTACTGAAAATTTAAAGCAAATGCCTAAAATTGGCAATATAGAACTTCCTGATTTTCCTTTACTACTCGCTCCAATGGAAGACGTGAGTGACCCACCTTTTCGCAGATTGTGTAAGTTACATGGAGCTGATCTGATGTATTCAGAGTTCATATCTTCAGAAGGTCTCATTCGTGATGCCATTAAAAGCAGAATGAAACTGGATATTTACGATTATGAAAGACCTGTTGGAATACAAATCTTCGGAGGTGACGAAGAAGCTATGGCCATGTCTGCAAAAATCGTAGAAACTGTTAGGCCTGATTTGGTTGATATTAATTTTGGTTGTCCCGTTAAAAAAGTAGTTTGTAAAGGAGCTGGAGCAGGTGTTTTAAAAGATGTTGAATTGATGGTTCGATTGACTAAAGCTGTGATCAAAAGCACTCATTTACCTGTAACCGTTAAAACACGCTTAGGTTGGGATGAAAACTCTATAAATATTGATGAAGTTGCAGAACGGTTGCAAGATATTGGTGTTCAAGCTTTAACTGTTCATGCTCGAACTCGCGCTCAAATGTACAAAGGACATTCGGATTGGTCACATATTGCACGAGTAAAGAACAATTCAAGAATTACAATGCCCATTTTTGGAAATGGTGACATTGATTCTCCAGAAAAAGCATTAGAATATAAAAATAAATATGGTTTGGACGGTATGATGATTGGTCGGGCAGCCATTGGCTATCCCTGGATTTTCAATGAAATAAAACATTATTTTAAAACAGGAGAGCATTTACCACAACCTACGATGCAAGACCGAGTAGAAGCCGCTAGAAATCATTTAACTTGGTCTATGGATTGGAAAGGTGAACGTGTTGGAATAGTGGAAATGCGTCGTCATTACACCAATTATTTCAAGGGGGTTTCTAACTTTAAAGAACACCGTTTAAAATTGGTAACATTAGAATCGGCTGAAGCATTGTACAAAACTTTAATTGAAATTCAGGACATATATTCTGATTATCAATTCTGTTAGTATAACACTTTTTTACCAGCACGACTACTTGCTATTAAACTAGCTAAAAAACCAAGAGTCATTATTGTTACAATCACTATTACTATATTTTGAAGTGAAAACCTAACTGGATATGCTAATGATTCCGTTATCATTATAATCTTAAATTTTTGCTGTAATAATACAATGATGGTTCCCAAAATCAATCCTACTGTCCCTCCAATCGCGCAAAGCAATGTGCCCTGAATCAAAAATATTTTCTTTAACTTTTTTGGTTCAGTTCCTAAGTAAAATAGCGTTTTTAAATTTTCTCTTTTATCCAACACCATCATTATAATAGCTCCAGAAAAAGCAAACAAAAACATTATAATAACTAATGTTAAAATTAGGTATACCGCTAAATTCTCAGTATTCAACATTTTATGTAACGTAGCATTAAGCTCTGACCGATTTTTAACTTGTATTTTATTTTTAAAAATAGTATTCAACATATTTTTTACGGTAATATCATCAACATTAGGTTTTAATTTAATTTCAATACCTGAAATTTGATTGGACTTTAACTCTAATAATTCTTGAGCAAGTGCAATGTCGCAGAATACATATTTACTATCTAAGTCCTCACTGATAGCATAAATACCAACTGGAATTAAATTTGATTTGTAAAAAGCTTCTTCTTCACTTTCGATAACTCCTGTTCCTTTTCTAGGCACATAAACTTCAAAAGGATTATTAAAATCAAATAGACCTAGAGATAATTTTTCTGTAATCCCATACCCCACTACCACTTGGTAGGAATTAGGCTTTAACCACTGTCCGTTATAAATATTTTTTTTGAGAAGGGAATTTGTTTTGGTAAAATTGGAATCTACTCCCTTCAAACAAGTTACAAGTTCTTTTCCTTTGAAAAAGAACAAAACTCGTTCCTCTACAATTTTACTATAGGAAGCCACCCCCGCTATATTTTTTAGCTGGTTTTCCTGATTTAAGGATACAGTGAAATACTTGCCTGTTTTGGGATTTGCTTTTAAATCTGGATCAAAATCATTTGAGAAAGACAAACTAAAATCGCGAAGTCCGCTGAACACCGACAACACGACAAACAAAGCCATAGTGCCAACTATAATACCTACAGATGCAATTCCTGTAATTATATTTATGGCATTATTACTGCTTTTACTAAAAAGATATCGTTTTGCTATGTATAACGAAAAATTCAATTTAAAATTTCTTGCGTTTATCTAAAAGTTCTCTATTTTCTATAGGGTTTTCTTTCCCTGCTAACGCATTATCTATCTTTTCTATATAATCTAACGAATCATCAATATAAAATGAAAGATTAGGAACTTTTCTCAATTGTAATTTTACGCGCTGGGATAAATCATGTTTTATGAGGGGCATATTTGATTTTACTGCTTCTAAAATTTCTTGCGCTTTATTTTGAGGAAAAACACTTAAATAAACTCGTGCAACACCCAAATCAGTTGTAACACTTACTTTAGAAACAGAAATTACCAAATTACTAAGTCCATTTTTACGAACTTCTCCTTGAAGTATATCTACTAAATCTTTTTGTAAAACGCTCCCGATTTTTTTTTGTCTATTTGTTTCCATTTTGCAAAAATACAATTTTAAATTATCATAATAATAAGAAGCTATAGTTTTGCTAACTTTGTAATTCAATTTACATTTATGAAAAAAATAGAACATATTGGTATTGCGGTAAGCAATTTAGAAGCCTCTAATTTACTTTTCGAAAAGATATTTGGAATCCCTCCTTATAAACTAGAAGAAGTAATTAGTGAAGGTGTGAAAACTTCTTTTTTTATGAATGGCCCAAACAAAATTGAGTTATTAGAAGCTACTTCATCCGAAAGTCCAATTTCTAAATTCATAGAAAAGAAAGGAGAAGGTATTCATCATATTGCTTTTGAAGTAGATAATATTGTTTCAGAAATTGAACGTTTAAAAAAAGAAGGGTTCATCGTGTTAAATGAAACTCCTAAAAAAGGAGCAGACAATAAATTGGTTGCATTTTTACATCCCAAGGGGACAAACGGAGTTTTGATTGAACTTTGTCAAGAAATCAACTAAAAATAGTTGCACTGAATAAAAAATAGTGCTAATATTGCAACCTCATTAACGGGTCCTATAGCTCAGTTGGTTAGAGCACCTGACTCATAATCAGGTGGTCCTTGGTTCGAGCCCAAGTGGGACCACTAATCAAA
>CANFZC010000016.1 GCA_947451475.1 Flavobacteriaceae bacterium
GCGGCGGGTGTTGGGATAAAGGTACCGTTGATTTGGGCATCGGTTAGGGTTTCATGAAAACTAATCGGATAGGCAGTTCCGCCACTCAGACCCGCAATCACTTGGGTTAAATCAAACACCCCAAAACCATCATTGTTAGGATCGCAATAGTGCAATGCGGGTAACGTGCTTACTTGCGGTAATGCATGTATTATAGTAGTTGTAGTAACTACTGCCGCACATTGTCCTACAGTGGGCGTAAAGGTATACGTACCACTAGCCATCGTATCTAAAGCAGGTGACCAAGTCCCAGAAACAAAATTTAATGAAATAGTAGGTATAGGTGTCGCCACACTTCCCATACAAATCGGTGGTACAGGATCAAAAGCAGGTATAATCAATGGATTAATAATAACGGCTACAGCTAATCTTTGTGCACTCGCACAACCATTAATCGTTTGACTGGCATAATAGGTAAATCCATCTTGTAAAGCAGTTGTTGGCAATAAGGGTGTACCCCCTACCGCACTACTATACCACGCTACAGCGGTTCCACTAGCCAGTAAATCGGAAACAAAGCCAACCGCACAAAAAGCCTGAGTACTAGGCCCAACCGGAGTGCCTGATAAAGTGATTGCTACCAAAACGGCAGCTCTCGTAGCACTTTCACAACCATTAATCGTTTGTGAAGCATAATAGGTAGCTCCATTTACCAGCGGAGTCGTTGCAACTAAAGGAGCTCCTCCTACCGGCGTAGCATACCATTGTAGGTTAGTTCCCGTGGCAACCAAATCCGAGACAAAAGCGGTATTACAAAACGTTTGAGTAGAAGTAACTAGAGGCGAACTAGAAGTAGTTAAGGTAACCGTAACGGGCAATCGGTTAGTACTGGCACAGCCTCCTATCGTTTGAGACGCATAATAGGTGACCCCACTTACCAATGCAGTGTTGGAAGCTAATAAATTTCCTCCCGTCGGAGCATCAAACCACTGAATCGCACTACCCGTTACCACTAAATTGGAAAGTAATGCCGCATTACAAAAAGTTTGAGCAGCCGCACCAGTAGGGGCAACAACTGAATTGACCGTAAGGGTACCAGTAGTAGTCAAGATACTACAAGCAGTCCCGCTAGGGGTAATAGTATACGTATACGGAGAAGCCGAGGCTACAGTGGGTGCACCACTAATCGTAACCACACCGTTCGTAACAGTTGCCGTAACTCCTGCTGGCAATCCCGTAACGACCGCATTGGTCGCTCCTCCTTGTAAAGAATAGGTAATCGGTACAATGGACGTAGTAAGACATATGGTTTGGAAAGCAGTACCAACGGCCGAAGTTAATTGAGCCGAAACTACTCCATTCGTAACCGTAATACTACCCGTCATGGAAGAAGAACCACAAATACCGCCAGTTGTTGTAATCGTATAAGGATAAGGGGTAGCAGCGACCACACTAGGGCTTCCACTAATAGTAACGGTATTCCCCGAAACAACAGAGGTTACTCCTACCGGCAATCCGGTTACTGTCGCTCCGGTAACCGATCCTTCAAAAACATAGGTAATGGTTTGGATCGCGGTATTAACACAAACCGTTTGATTGGCTGTGGCAGGTAGCGAGGTTAAGTTCAATGTATTACCGATATTAAAACTACCCCCTTCCAAAAAGACAGCCGAGTCCAATACGTGATCATTTCGATCCGCGATAACCATTTTAATATGATAAGTTTCATTAGGAGTAACAGGAGCAGAAGCCGTCATCTTAACCGTTTGTCCATCAAAATTCGTAGCCGAAGCTGCCGTGTTTGGCGCTCCATTATAAACCCCAAAATAGCCAGGATTAGAGGAAGCACAGCCCGAATTATAAGCATCATCTCGTATCGTCACCACCGATATAGGGGTAGTCGTAGCCGGAATTAAAGCCAAATTCACAGCGGGGGTACCCTGCGTGCTATTAGAAAGAAAGAACGCAAAAGCATCCGACCACTCACACTGATATTCTCCATACTCTTCTGAAGCAAAAACAAAATTAAAACTCATCGTACTAGAGAAAGGAACAAAATCAAACTCTATAATAGTAGCATCATTATAGGTATTCAACGTAGGGTCAATTCCAATCCCGTTGATATAATTAAAAAGTTGAGTATCGCCAGGCCACTCGACATCCGAACCATCGCCAATCAATAAATCATTGGGACCCGGTATATTAGTAGTGCTTCCAGACGTTAATATAACGCCCGAAGTAATGGGAAACATCGGATTCGTATTGGTAAAATAAGCGATTCCATTAGGCCCACCCGGAACCATCGTGCTTCCAGTACTCCAACTAACATTAGAAATGCTACCCGAGCAAGCAACAGGCAAATTGGAACCAAATAAAACATTCTGAACTAATTGAGGAACAGTATAGGTCGAAGTGTCTACGATTATCCCTTGAGAAAAACCATTTTGTATAAATAAAAAGAGTAAAAGTAAAAGTATTTTTTTTATCACAATTATAGAGATTGGTTAATTGAAATGCATAAAAATTTTGTGCTAATTAGGTGCCAAATCAATCCTACGGAACATTTAACTACGTGTTTACCCTACCCTAATTACAAAACGCAATGCACAAAATTTGTATTTCCTACAATTTAACTATAAGAATAATAACATCTTACAATAAATAATGAGCCGGCTAAAATAGGCAAAAAAACAATAACAAACCAAATCAAACCTATTGAATAACAGACAGTAAGCCATTCTTTCGCTTTCCTTACACCATAACTACGCTTTACTTTCTTCATAGTTACTTCATGGTTACTCCATAGTTACTCCATGGTTACTCCATATAAACCTTAAGGTAAAGCCTAGTCAAACTTAAAGCAGAGCAGTATTTACAATACTTCCACTACTATACTGATAGTTCAGCTCTCCATTATTCCTACAAAAAACACTTTAGCAATCCATCACTTGTCCTTCCCGCGAAGGCCGACCCAACAATCCAAAATAAGTCTGCCTAGTATAACTGTAACTGAGACTGAGACTGCGACTGAGAATGTGACTACATACCCAACCTTAACCCTGAAACCTTAAACCTGAAACTCGAAACTTGACACGAGGCGCAGCCGACTGACGGAGCGCAGCGCAGTAAACTTGAAACCTGAAACTTGAAACCTGAAACTTGAAACCTGAAACTTGAAACCTGAAACTTGAAACTTGAAACCTGAAACTCGAAACCTGAAACTTGAAACCTGAAACCTGAAACAAAAAAAGCCACTCAATGAGTGGCTTTTTTATTGGTATAAATTTACTATTTATCGTTTCATCGCAAAGTGCGCCTTAAACTGTTTACTATTGATACCTTCTTGATAATCCACCGTAAACCAGTAATCATCCGATGGCATTAAGTGACCGTTGTAAGTACCATCCCAACCATCCGTAGTCGGGCTGATTTGTTTCAGCAATTTACCATTTCGATCAAAGATATAAATCTTAGCAGACGCTTGGTTTACCAATCCATGAATATTCCAAGTATCATGGATACCATCATAGTTAGGCGTAAAGTAATGTGGATAGTCTATCGTTTCAACATCTTCTATTAATTGTACGCCACAAGAATAGCCATCCGGACTCAAAGTATCCCATACATAAATAGTATGCGAACCAATAGATACATTTTCAAAGATTGGATTCATTTGTCTTGGTCCGTCGTCTAAGCTGTATTGGTAGATACCGTAACCATCGTTGGTTACCGTAATCACTTGGTTTTCTGCAAACGCATTAGTCACCGTATAACTCAAGTTAGCCGCTTGACCCGATTTAATCACATCAAATGTAGACGCCGGAGTAATTACCGAGGTACAACCCAACATCGGTGGATTAACGCTCACCGCCTCTACCGTGTACACTACATGCGTAGCAGTAGTAGCGATATCGGTGATGTTTATCGTACTGTTGTTTTGTCCTGCAATCAGCTGCCCGTCAGCATACCAGTTGAAGGTATAATTCGGAGCCGTAATGCCACTATCTAAGATTAAGTTGTTCACTACCGTAGTCGTTGGCCAAGTTACACAAGCAACATTACTGCCTGTATTACTAGTAATCACTGGTCGAGCTAGTTTCTCTATGGTAACTTTAAAGGAATCCAATTGGTAACAACCCGTTACCAAGTTTTCCACACGTACCCAATAGATACCCGTATGCACTTGGTAATTCGCCAAGTCCGTCAAGGCATTAGTAGAAATACCTGCCTCGGCCGAAGTTTGGTTGTCATAGAACTCCACTACATAAGTCGGTGCCGTTTGTGTCGTTCCTAGGACTGATTCGGTATAACCGGCCAAACTCGCTAGCGGACTACTACCACTCTGGGTAAACAACATCTGTCCGTCGTTCACTCCATCAGTATCACAAGACTTCATATCAGGCATTGGCACTGCAATAATCGGTTTAGGATTCACCACCAAATTGAAAGTGCCTATGTCGCTCTTACAACCTGTGGTAGTATTAGTAATCTGTACAAATAACGTTTGTGGGTTACTCGTATTCGAGTAAGCCGTCGGATTAGTAATTAAATTCGTTAAACCTGGTCCAGCATAATAGGCAACAGTATAATTCGACACTGGCGTAGTAGCATTTCCAGCTAATAAAGCTGCGTTCTGTGTAGTTAAATTAAAGACTTCGATACCATTATTAGCTACAGGGTCGTGCTCGCAGATTTGGAAGTCGGCTATCGAAGCTACTGTCGGTAACGGATTCACCACAAAACCTTCTTTGACCTCTTTATAACATTTTCTACCCGTATAATCACTAAACACACTGCTCGATACAGCGATGTAAACATACTGTACTAGACCCACTGTTGTACCTGCTATAGAAGGATCTCCTATAATAGCGGTAGCTGGGTTTAGAATCTCATTAGTATTGTTATCGATATCAGTCTTTGTTGGGAAATAATGCAAGGTCACCGTTGGGTCATTATTAATAATGTATCCAGCATTAGTGGTCAAATCAAACTGAGCCACTCCCGAACCGGTAGCATTCTCGCACTGTACGCCCAAAGTAAGCTCTGGGGTTGCGGTGCTAGGATCTAATGGCGTTGGTACTGGAAGTACTCTAATGTCTAAGATAGTGGAACTCGTACAACCAAACGGAGTAGTAACTACCACATGAAGTGCTTCCACCGGCCCTACACTACTATTAACATAATGCGCTGGATCGGTAATCAATACGTTCGCATTGGTATAATAGGTTACAGTATAACCCGTACCTTGATTAATTTGAAGGTCTCTAACCGTCAAATCAAACTCGGTGTGTTGATTATTCGGTAGTGCATCGTCATCACACATATTAAGCACCGTTGGCGTAGTCAATAACAATGGGATATGAATAATTAATTTAAACGTACCAAGGTTGTAACAACCCGTAGCAATATTCTCTACTCTTACCCAAATCACTTGACCATCCACACCATTATAAGCCGTAGCCGGAATGATAGGAGCGATACCAGCATCTGCCGATACTTTAGAAGTAAAGTACTCTATAGTATAGTTCGACGCAGCCAGTGGCTGTTGACCTACTACTATACTAGTATTCTGCGTAAGGTCGATCAAAGTAGTGGCATTATACGGATTACTGTCTTGATCACACAGCTCAATATCCGGAACGTTTATTGGAGCGGTCGGACTAGGGTCTACCGCTATCGTAATTGGAATCACTGAATAACAATGTGTGATAGGGTCTTCCGCTCTAACATATAATATTTGGGTAAACGGATCAACGTTAAAATAAGTAGTCGGATTCGGAATAGGATTAGTATTATGATCGGCATCCAAAGCAGACTCAAAATATGTTATTACATAATTAGCTCCCTGAAGTAAATCAATATTCAAAGTGGTTAAATCAAATTGCGTTATACCATCCTGATTGTCGTCACAAATCGTGTACGGACTAGTAGGCGGAATAGGAGATGGTAACGGATTCACACGAATGTCCATAGTCGATATAGAATAACAACCTGTAATATGGTTGGTAATTCTAATTCCTAAGGTTTGTACATAAGCAGGTACGTTCACATATTGCAAACTTGGATACAACTCATTAATAGAGGTTCCTACCAATCCAGCTTGAGCGGCAGCCAAACTCGGATAGAACAACACGTCCATACCCGTTTGGTTCAACAAGATACTGCTTACTTGAGAAGCCAAGTCAAAGGTCTCATGGCCTATAGTTCCCGTATAATCACACAACGAATACTGCGGATAATTAGGTTGCGTAGCCAGTGGTAATGGGTCTACAATTAAAACAAGCGGTACGATGTCGTAACAACCCGTAGCGGTAAACTCAACTCTAACATAGATCGTCTGTGGATTAGAAGTATTCAAATACCCAGTAACGTTAGTGATTTGGCCCACAGCAGTGCCATTCTGAGCCGCAGTAGTATCAGTATAGAAGGTAACTTGAGTACCAACTGGGTTTATCGAACCTAATATCTCAGGTATTTTAGTGGTCAAGTCAAAAGGCTCTTGTCCAGCCGTTCCAGTGTAATCACACAAGTGGTAGTCTGTTGGTACAGTAGCTTCTGGCGTTGGGTCTACGATCAACTGCAATTGTACATAATTAGCACAACCTGTTAGCGTGTAATAGACACTAACATAAATGGTTTGGGTCCATGGATCAATATTGTGATACGGACTAACCAAAGCTGGATTAGCTCTAATAATAGCATCAGTCTGTGTTTCATAGAAACCAATAGTCACTAAAGGATCTAAAGTACCTCCTTGAATTTGAGCCTTAACAGAGTCTAAATCAAATACGCCAAAGCCATCATTGTTAGGATCACAATAATGCAATGGTAATGGCGTTATCGCCAATGGCCCTTGCGTTACTTGTAATAATTGGGTAGTAGTACTATAACAACCTGTGTTGATATCTTCAACTCTAATGTAAACAGTTTCATTATGTGTTCCCGTATAAGTAGCTGGAGTTGCAATCGGGTTGGTTGCATTCTGTGCATTTAGCAAACTAGTATAATAGGTAACGGTTAAACCACCAGCACCATTTGTTACCGCATCATGATTCACTGTCAAATCAAACTGTGCTTGAATTGATGCCCCATTACTACATTGAATGATAGTAGGCGGTAAAAACACAGTTGGCAATGAATTAACCACCAAGTTAAAAGAACTAACCGAATTACATCCCGTAATGTTGTCTTTGATGTTCAACCAAATGGTCTGCGAACCTGAAGTGTATAAATTAGGTAGAGCCGCAGCCACATTCTGTGCTAAAGCATCAGCCTGCGTTGGATAATAAGTAATCGTAACATTAGGTTGATTGTTAGCAATCTCAAGATCTTTAGTATGCAAATTAAACTGCTCCACTAAATCACCAGGATTATTATAATCACATAATTTGTAATCTGTAATGACTGAATTGGCTTGAGGCGTTGGGTTTACAATCAATTGTAAGGTTGTAATACTGAAACAAGCGGGAGTAGCAGGGTTATAAACTCTAACATAAATTGTTTCATTCCAAGGATTACTACTGCAATACGGACTAGTCAATACCGTAGTGGCTCCTGTTTGAGCATCGGTTAAAGTACCATAATAAGCCACCACATTAGGGGCAGTGGTAATCTCAACATCTTTAGTAGTCAAGTCAAACAAACAAGAGATACCATCATTATTATCATCACATACCAAATAAGGTGTTGGTGCCGTAATCACAGGATTAGCATTTACAGTAACCGTAGCGGATCCGCCCTGAAGTTGCGTACAACTTGTGGCACTAGAATCTGTAACACTTACTAAGGTATAAGTATAAGTACCAACAGGGGAAGATTGCACACTAATCGGTGCACTGTTTCCAGAAGAAACAACCGTTTGCAGCGCATTATTAGCGTCTAAATAGGTAAACGTATAAGGAGCCGTACCATTAGCTCCCGTAAAAGTTAAGGTAGGATTTGGATCATTCAAACAAACTGCAATGGTTCCAGTAAGGATAGCAGTTGGCAATGGATTCACAATTATAGTAGCAGAACCTGTCTGATTTTGAGAACAAGCAGGAGTAGTTGAACTCTGCACACTAACTAATGTATAAGTATAACTTCCTGGCGTAGCGGTTGAAACAGTAATCGTAGCCGTATTTGATGTGGCACTAGAAGAAACCGTTTGTTGCAATCCAGTAGCGTCCGTATAAGTAAAGGTGTAGGGAGCAGTACCATTAGATCCTGTAAAAGTAATCGTTGGTGCAGCCTCATTAACACATACCGTAGTAGAACCTGATATAATAGCCGTTGGTAATGGAATCAAGGTAATCACAGCTGATCCCGTTACGTTTTGCGAACAAGTAGTGGTTGGGTTAGTTACGCTTACCAAATCGTAAGAAGTACTTACAGTCAAAGCCGGGGAAGTCAAACAAGCATTACCGGTAGCGTCCAGCGTAATAGTTTGAGTAGCTCCCATATAATCTGTATAGGTAACAACAGCTAAGGGAGTACCTGCAAAGCACACTTGTGTAGTGGTACCACTACAGATACTAACCGTACCTGAGATAGTTGCCGTCGGCAATCCATTAACATGTAATATAAACGTCTCGGTGTTAAATACCGTAGGATCCGAATTATCCGTCATTTTAAGAACAATTACTTCTCCCTCGATACCAGTATACGTATTAATACCCGTGATAGCAACACCAGCCAATGCATCTGCCAACGTATGGTGATAAGAGATTGTATAATCTGCCGGATTATAGGCACCTAAAGCAATCGCGGTCTGTGGCGTAAAATCAAAAATACCCACTCCACTATTATATGCAGTTTCACAAACCGTCAAATCAGGCACCACCTCGGGCACTACCCCACAGGAGATAATACAATTGAAAGCTTTTACAACCCTACAGTTATAACTATTAAGGAAAATAGATGCATAAACAGGATACGTTCCTTGCACAGTTCCGGGTACATAAGCCGTTGGATTCGCAATTGGATTAATTCCATTATTTTCAGCATCAGCTAAACTAGTATGATAAGTAATATCGTATTCTGTTGGATCCAACGAACCTAAAATAACCGCATCATTTACAGTCAAATCAAAAGTATGCGGACATTGAGTAATATCTTGCGGATTACCCGTTAAATCAGGATTTACATTTAAGGTAACATTTGAAAAAGCCGTTTGGGGCACACCACAAACTTGATAGGTCGCTTGTGAAGTATACGTAGTAGTTGTAGCAGGACATACGGTAATTTGTGTTCCGGTTCCAATAGGTACTCCAGTAGCCGTTGCTCCTTCATACCATGCGATAGTCACGGGTACACTAGGTCCTGTTGGAGTAAAACGCCATGCTTCGTCGAATGCCGACCATGAACCCGTATTTCTACCTGGTGGAGTATACCCAAGCGTTCCTGCAGCATTTTGAATTCCAATAACACCGCTTCCACTATTCCATCCCGTACACGGAACTCTTCTATGTACATAAACTTCCACTATATTGGAAACTTCATACAATACAATTTGTGAGGTTTGAAGTCCAACACTATTAGCGCATGAAAATTGAGCTACACTATCATAATTCACAATCAATTTTCGACAAGGATAAGTTCCCGTTAATTTCCAGTTTACACTAGTAACAGCGGGAGCAGTTGGCGCCACACTAGGATTCAAATCTTGATAAACCCCATAAATAGCATTTAATATTGGGAAACCAGCCCCCGGAACAGTAGCCGTATACATCCACGGACAGTTACCCGGCCAAGCATTGCTATTAAAAGAGATCACTCCATTAGTACCTACTTGACAGGTAGTATAATTTTGATTAAAAAAGCAAAAGTTAAAAGGTAACGTAATCGGACTAGACCAAATATCATCCACCGTTATATTAACCTGATTATAAGAAGGATCATTATAACTAGCTTGCGGACAATAAGGTATCGAAGTTACATCATAACTACTAGTAGAAGGCACATCAGAAAAATCAGCTACTAAAGTTCTACATTCTCCTATAGTACATAATGTTAAATCTAAGGGAGGTGTATTAGGTGCCGCATCCGTTTTAACGGTCGCACATCCATTAGGAATAACAGTTATAACAGTAAAGACGTTAGTTAAAGTGGATTCACACAAGGTATTAAAGCCTTTAACTTTCGTTACTTCATAAATAACCGTATTTTGTAATATTGGTGTAATAAAGGTACCGACACCTGTCGGACCTAAATTAACGGTATAGGTCACTGGAGGCACATCGTTGTTTCTAATGGTAACCGTCGTGTTTGGCGAACCCGTGATAGTGATCGTTGCAACGTTCCCCGGACAGATTGTTTGATCTGGTCCTGGCGCAGCAAATAATTCCGAGGTAACCGTATCAGTACCCTGACAACCACTAACACTAGTGCCTACAACAGTATAAGTCACTGGAGTAGGAATGTTAACGGCATAAACTACCGCTCTAGAATCTCCAGTATACGGAATGGTTCCGGCCGGGTCTTCATATAAATTGGCAATAGGTGACCAAATATAGGATACTAAAGGCGCATAGCCATATAAAGTACCATTTGGAGGAACAGAGCTATTACTGTTATTAGCAAATGAGGTATTAGCAGTACTATTATTAAAAGTGATACTACTGTAATTTACACCGTCAATAGAATACCCTGCAGAAATACTATTAGAGGTCTGAACCCCCATAGCACCAAAATGATACTCTATGACATTAGTAGTTTCATACAACCACATTTGAAAGGTTGAATTGGCTGCACCAGCCAAATTCTTAGGAACAGTAACATTCCATTGTACAATAAAAATGCGATTAGGGGCCGTTCCAGTTACCAATACCTTAACACTTCCGTTACTTCCGGTCGCTAAATCATCCCAATAAGGAATTAATTTAGGGTTGTTAAGCGTACTAGTAATAGAATTAATAGGCTGACTTGTCGCTGCTGCACCACCCAAAGAAAGCCATCCATCGGGAGAAACGGAAAACTGAGTATAGGTTGTTCCTTGAAACACAAAGTTAAATCCAATAGTATTCACAGCGGAAGGAGTATCGTCAGTAGCAGCATTGATTAAAGTAGTAGCACCAGTCATCGGGTCTAAAGCCGCACCGGTCGCATGGGTAAAGGTGGAGCCATAAGCCGTAAGCGTAGTAATCCCCGTTGTACAGGCCAATCCTGGATTACTCTGAGCAGATACTTGAACCGACTCAGTAACGGTAATCGTAGCAGACCCAGTAACTGTTTTAGTACAAGAAGCTGGAGCGGCAGATATTACGTTTACTAAAGAGTAAACGGTATTTACCGAAACCCCACTTGATAACGTTGCCGTTCCGGTAGCATCCAAAACGATAGTTTGATTCGCTCCTCCATTTATTTTATAGGTGACCGTAGCATCAGGAGTTCCTGTGAAGGTAATCACAAAACCTTGACCCTGACATACCGTAGCGGTACCCGAAATAGTAGCTGTTGGTTGCGGATTAATGGTGACATTAACAGGTTTTATATCCGTACATCCACCAGCCGTACTTTTAATATAATAAGTACCACTAGTATTTACTGCCGCAGGGGTCCCCAAAGGAATCGTACAGGCAGCATCGGTCCAATAGGTAAATGTACCTCCTCCTGTCGTTCCATTAGTAACGGCCGCCAAAGTTAAATTTACAGTTGCCGGTGCACAGACAGCGGCTGGGTCATGTATAACTAAAACTGGATGATAAATCGTTACTACCACAGGCTTAATTTGACTACAATTCCCTATAGTTCCCTTGATGTAATACGTCCCACTTGTAGTAATAGCAGCAGGAGTTGCTAAGGCAGTCGTTGCCGTGGCATTGGTCCAATACGACAAAGTTCCTGTAGTTCCCGAGGTAACGGCAGGCAAGGTAATATCAATGGTATTAGGAAAACATACTGAAGTCGGATTAGTGACCGTTATGGAAGGCGCCGGATTTACAGTAACCGTTACACTTTTGCTAATAGGAGCACACAAACTAATCGTAGAAGTAACGGTGTAAGTAGTATTCACAGTTGGTGTCACGATCGGACTGGCAAGTGCAGGATTGGTTAACGTTGGATCTGCAGGAGAAGCCGTCCATGAATAGGCAGCCGTACTTCCCGCCGCATTCAAAGTAATCGGGCTACCAGAACAAATAGAGGTATTGTTATTTCCTGAAGTTGATATGGTAATCAGAGGCCCAACAACTACATTGCTTAACGTTACAGTAGTTGCAGTAGGCAACGCACTATCGGTAACACTCAATGTATATATTCCTGGTTGTAAATTCGTAAATATTCCAGTAGCATTCGTACTGTTAGTAGCACTCGGACCCGTTAAAGTATAACTTACGTAGGGTAGCGTGCCACCAAAAGCAGTAGCCGTCACAGACCCATTGTCACCAACCGTACATACCGCATTAGTAACATTATATGACAAAGTCAAAGCATCTGTCAATACAAAATCATCTACTGCAAAATCATTACCCGTAGTACTGGTAATGGTGTTTTTTAAATCAAGAGTGACAGTGGCTGCTGTAGCAGTAAAAGAGTAAATTACTTGTCTCCAACCTAAGGCAGGAAGCGGCGCTTGCGTTGTTCCACTTAACAAAACAGGAGCAGTAGCTCCGGTTGGCGCTGCAGTAAAAGTAATATTCGCTGAAGTTGCAGCAGTAGTAACTTGAGTAGATATTGATTTTATCCAATAACTAAAGTAATAGGTATTTCCAATCGTCAATCCAGTCACCCCAGTCCCCGTACTTCCCGCCTTCCAAAAAGATGAATTAGCCGTTGATGTACCATCAAAAAGAAGCATATTACCGTTTCCAGTGGTATGATCTCCATCCGATATAAAAAGCGTGGTGTTAACTAATTTAGGGTTAGTCGCAATGGTATACTTACCCTGTGATGTCGTTCCATAAGCAGCCGGTGCTAAATAAGCATAACCCGCTCCATTAGTAACAAAACCTACCCCACTTGCACCTGACTCGAAGTCCCCATTGGTCAATAAATTCTGGGAAAAAACAGGGTTTATTAATAGCATGCTCACAAGAACATACAAATAATACATCTTTTTCATATTCTTTTATTGGTTTAATAGGTGCGTAATTTACATCTTTTTAAGAAATAATTAAGGAGATGCAGGAATTATTTTCAAATATTAACACTTCAGGATGTAGTTTAATTATTATTATTTATCTTTGTTCTCTTATTCAAAAACCCCAATTAATTCTTATATTTTAATGATAAACAACGAAGAATTTCAAGACGAAATAGGAAATAATCACATAGCTACAAGTGCCCAAAACCCAATCAGAAATGATGCCTTCGAACTTAGTGATGAGGATAAAATAAATTCCATAAAGAAAGATGTAGAAAGCATTTTGCGCACCTTAGGAATGGACCTTACGGATGACAGCATCAAAGGCACACCAAATCGCGTAGCCAAAATGTTTGTTAAAGAAATCTTCGGTGGTTTAAATCCCAATAAAAAACCAAGTTCGTCTACCTTTCAAAATAATTATAAGTATGGCGAAATGCTCGTAGAAAAGAACATTACCCTCTACTCCACCTGCGAACACCATCTATTACCCATAGTAGGTCGCGCCCATGTTGCCTATATTTCAAAAGGCACCGTGGTCGGTCTTTCAAAGATGAATCGAGTGGTCGATTATTTTGCCAAAAGACCACAAGTTCAGGAACGCTTAACGATGCAAATTGTACAAGAATTACAAAAAGTATTAGGCACAGACGATGTTGCTTGTGTAATAGATGCCAAACATTTATGTGTAAACTCTAGAGGGATTCGCGATATTGAAAGTAGCACCGTTACTTCTGAATTTGGAGGTAAATTCAAAGAAGAACAAACCCGAAGAGAATTTCTTGACTATATCAAACTAGAAACTAATTTTTAAGTGTCGTTTTTTGAGTAATTAAACTACTTAATATCACTCAGTAATTACCTAGTAGAAATATCAAAAAAAAACAAAAATAGCTCCTAACAAAGATGCAACTATATAAAAATCATTCGCTTAAAATCTATAATTCACTCTCTAGTGAAAAAGAACTATTTACCCCAATAAATGAAGGAAATATAGGAATGTATGTATGCGGCCCAACGGTTTATAGCAATGTACATTTAGGCAATGTAAGAACATTTATGTCCTTCGACATGATCTATAGATACCTATTGCATTTAGGATTTAAAGTGCGTTACGTGCGCAATATTACAGATGTCGGACATATCGTTGATGATGTGGATGATGGTGAAGATAAAATAGCCAAAAAAGCGCGTCTTGAACAACTTGAACCTATGGAAATCGTGCAACGGTATACGGTCGATTTTCATGACGTCTTAAAACAATTCAATTTTCTACCCCCTAGTATTGAACCTACAGCAACAGGCCATATCATTGAGCAAATTGAAATCGTTAAGCAAATTATTGAAAACGGATTTGGATATGAAAAAAATGGCTCGGTATACTTTGACGTAGTCAAGTTTAATAAGAACCACAATTACGGAAAATTAAGCGGCCGCAATATTGACGAAATGCTTGCCAATACCCGTGACACTGATGGTCAAAGTGATAAAAGAAATCCACAAGATTTTGCTCTATGGAAAAAAGCAGAACCAGAACACATTATGCGCTGGCCTTCGCCTTGGGGTATTGGATTCCCTGGTTGGCATTTAGAATGTACCGCCATGAGCACAAAATATCTTGGAGAAACTTTTGACATCCATGGAGGCGGAATGGACTTGAAATTTCCGCATCATGAATGTGAAATTGCTCAAAATGAAGCCTGCACGGGGCACAGTCCTGTAAATTATTGGATGCATGCCAACATGCTTACATTAAATGGGAAAAAGATGTCTAAATCTACGGGAAACAATATACTCCCAAGTGAAATTTACAACGGAGGTAGCCCTTTTTTAAGCAAAGCATTTTCAGCCAATGTGGCCCGATTCTTTATGATGCAGGCACACTATAGAAGTATCCTAGATTTCACTAATGACGGAATCGTAGCAGCTGAAAAAGGTTATAACAGATTAATAGAAGGATTAGATATTATTAAGAACTTAAAACCGAGCGCTTCCTCTTCACTAGATATTCCAGCATGGAAACTAAGTTGTTATGAAGCTATGAACGATGACTTCAATACCCCTATTCTTATCGCTAATTTATTTGAAGGAATAAGATATGTAAATGTGGTAAATGACGGAAAGGAAACCTTAACTCAGGCAGACATAAATCTCCTTAACGAAACTTTAAATGAATTTACTTTTGATGTAATCGGAATTAAGGATGAAAAAACCACAGCTAACAATGCTGATAAATTAGAAGGAGTAGTTGAAATGCTGATTCAAATGCGTTTAGAAGCACGGGCCAATAAAAACTTTGCCCTCTCTGATCAAATCAGAGACCAATTACTAAACATAGGCATTCAATTAAAAGACGGTAAAGAAGGAACTACATTCACTATTTAGCGTTACACCAAACCAAATTATGCTTAAGAGAATTGCAATAGCACCCTTACTGTTCTTAATTCGTTGCTATCAAACGGCGATATCCCCGTTTACTCCTGCAACCTGTCGCTTCGAACCCACTTGTTCACACTATTTTGCGGAGGCATTAAAAGTTCATGGAGTTTTCATCGGAACGTATCTAGGAGTTAAACGCATACTAAGTTGCCATCCATGGGGACGCAGTGGCTTTGATCCAGTTCCTCCAAAAAAAGGTCTTCTTAAATAAAACCTAAAGCATTTCATTTTTTACGTTTAATATTTATAAATTTGGAATGTTAAAAAACCTCTTATCATGATTTGGAATCCATCAGAAGGAATAGAAATTGGATCTTTTACCATACGCTTTTACAGCTTAATGTTTGTTATTGCTTTTGGATTAGGTTGGTATATTACTAAACGAATCTATGATAGAGAGAACATTCCCATTGACAAACTAGACACTCTTTTCATTTGGACTGTAATTGCTACATTACTTGGAGCTCGCCTCGGACATGTTTTTTTTTACGATTGGGAATATTTCAGAAATCATCTCCTAGAAATATTATTGCCTTTCAAATTAGATAACGGATTTGAATTTACAGGTTTCCGCGGATTAGCAAGTCATGGAGCGGCTGTTGCCATTATTATTGCAATGTATTTTTATGCTAAAAATGTGGTGCAGAAACCCATACTTTGGGTATTAGACAGAGTGGTTATTCCAGTAGCTAGTGGTGCTATCTTTGTTAGAATTGGTAATTTTTTTAACTCAGAAATCGTTGGCAAAGAAACGCAATCGTCATTCGGAATTAAATTCATCCGTGACTTTTATTCTCCAAACCAAGTAGTTAATGATACCAAAATAAACAATGTAAACGATGCCTACCATGCCATCGCAACCGACCCAAAATTTGCTGTTTTATTAGATAAAGTTCCTGCAAAACATCCGGCCCAATTATATGAAGCATTCCTGTATGTTTTTGTTTTTTTAATTCTGTTCTTTTTATACTGGAAAACAAAAACAGCTGAAAAGCAGGGACTATTATTTGGTTATTTCTTAATCATGCTTTGGTCTGTTCGTTTTGTTGTAGAATACGTTAAAGAAAGTCAAGGCGGTATCGAAAAAGATTTTGGCTTACTGTCCACTGGACAATGGCTAAGCATCCCCTTTATACTAGTCGGTATATACTGCCTATTTGTTGCAGAAAAGCCGGTTGAAGACGATATATAAATAAAAAAGCCCCAAGTTGTTGGGGCTTTTTTATTGAATTATTCTTCATCATTTACTTCATTGTGTGACTTTGCATAAGAACGCCATTTATCAATACAATCTTGCATATCTTGTGGAATCTCAGTTTCAAATCGCATAAACTCTTTGGTAACAGGATGTTCAAATCCAAGTGTTTTAGCATGTAAGGCTTGCCGTGGCAAACTTTTAAAACAATTATCTATAAATTGTTTGTATTTACTAAAAGTAGTACCCTTTAATATAATATCACCACCATATCGAGCATCGTTAAATAAAGTATGTCCTATATATTTCATATGAACTCTTATTTGATGGGTCCTTCCAGTTTCTAATTTACAAGAGACTAAGGTGACATAGCCAAAACGTTCTAATACTTTATAATGAGTAACGGCATGTTTTCCGATATCTCCTTCTGGAAATACAGCCATTTGCATGCGGTCTTTAACATGGCGGGCAATGTTTCCTTCAATAGTACCTTCCTCCTCTTTAACATTACCCCATACTAAAGCAAGGTACTCTCGCTCCGAAGTTTTATCTTCAAACTGCTTAGCCAAATGGGTCATCGCCGCTTCAGTCTTTGCAACCACTAATAGTCCAGAGGTATCTTTATCTATCCGATGCACCAATCCTGGTCGTTCACTAGAATTGAGCGGTAAATTATCAAAATGAAACGCTAAGGCATTAACCAAAGTTCCCGTGTAATTTCCGTGTCCTGGATGTACAACCAATCCCGGTGGCTTATTAATCACCAATAAGGCTTCGTCTTCATATACAATATCTAACGGAATATCCTCAGGAATAATATGATTTTCAAAAGGTGGATGGCTTACCATCACACGCACCACATCAAAAGGTTTTACACGATAATTGGATTTAACAGGAATATCGTTCACCCACACATTTCCATTCTCTGCCGCTTGCTGTATTTTGTTTCGTGTAGCATTTTCAATCAATTGCATCAAAAATTTATCCACGCGCAACAAGGATTGTCCCTTAGGAGAAACAAAACGATGGTGTTCAAACAATTCGTCTTCTAATTCGGAAATATCAGTATTTTGGCTCATTAATTCTGGGGGGCAGTAGTAGTGTCAACAGCAGTAGAATCAATAGCTTCTTGATAAACAATTTTTCCATCTCCCAATACCAAGTCGATTTTCGAAGATTTCAATACTTTATCGCCTGCTTTCAATTTTTTTCCTTTCATTCTCATTTCTAATACCATATCTTTTCCTAAATAAGGGCGATAAGAAATCGTTCCTTCTTTTAATCCAACAGCATCTAAAGTAGGTACCGCTTGACGATACGTTTTTTCAACCAAATCGGGCACCGCAACCATGGTAAACTTCTCTGCATTAATTTTTATATAAATCTTCCTACCCTCTTTAACTTTTGCTCCTGCTTTCGGTTCTTGTTCTACTATAGTTAACTTTGGATATTCTGGTCGGTAATCTACAGTATCCAATATCACATAATTTAAATCAACGGCATCCAGTTTCTCTTCGGCTTGTTCTACACTCAATTTACTCAAATCGGGCACAGTAATTTCCTCTCCATGATGCGTCGTAAACGTTAACCAATGAAAAAACAAATATGAAATCACTGCTATAATAGCTATAGCTGCCATCATTTGGGCAAAGAACACCCGACTCGTAAGATACTTGCGTAAACTCATAAAGAAATTTAATTTGAGCAAAGATATAAAAAACATAAAGGTATTTGGTTTGAAAAAAAATGATAATTTTGTTCCTTAGTAAACTTATTTTTAACTCCTACTATCAATGAAAAATGTAGCCATCATCATGGGCGGATATTCCAGTGAATTTAAAATATCACTAAAGAGTGGAAACGTCGTATATGATTTTCTAGATAAAACAAAATACATCGGTTACCGCATACATATTTTCAAAGATAAATGGGTGTACGTAGATGAGGCTAACCAAGAGTTTGCAATAGATAAAAATGATTTCTCAGTTACCATAAACGGAACTAAAATTGCGTTCGATGTCGTTTTTAATGCCATTCACGGAACTCCTGGAGAAGATGGCTTGATGCAAGCTTATTTTGAACTATTAGGCATTCCTCAAAGCTCATGTGACTACTATCAAGCAGCCTTAACATTTAATAAAAGAGATTTATTGTCAGTTTTAAAACCTTACGGTATAAAAACAGCTACCTCTTTTTACTTAAATCTAGGTGATCCCATCGATCAGGATTCCATATTGAAAACGGTTGGTCTACCTTGTTTTGTAAAGCCAAACAAATCAGGTTCAAGCTTCGGAATTACCAAAGTAAAAACAAAAGATGAATTACTTTATGCCATTGCAAATGCCTATAAAGAAGATAACGAATTAATCATTGAAAGCTTCCTTGACGGCACAGAAGTATCTGTAGGTGTCATCAACTATCATGGAACCATAACGGTATTACCTATTACCGAAATAGTTTCCGAAAATGACTTCTTTGACTATGAAGCAAAATATTTAGGTAAATCACAAGAAATTACACCGGCCCGAATTAGCCCTGAAATGACAGCTAAAGTGTCGGCAATTGCCAAAAGAGCGTACGAAGTTTTAAAGATGACTGGCTTTTCTAGAAGTGAATTCATCATTGTGGACGGCGAACCTCACATGCTTGAAATGAATACCATCCCCGGCTTAACGACCGAAAGTCTTATACCACAACAAGCGAAAGAAGCAGGGATTTCTTTGACAGACTTATTTTCAAATGCACTAGAATTAGCGCTAAAAAACTAAACCGATGATCAGAAAAGCAGTATTTCCCGGTTCTTTTGACCCCATTACTTTGGGCCATTATGACATCATCAAAAGAGGCATTTCTCTATTTGACGAGGTAATCGTTGCAATTGGTATTAATGCCGATAAGAAATATATGTTTACACTAGAAGATCGTAAAAAGTTTATTGAAGATGCCTTTAAAGACGAACCAAAAGTAACGGTAATTACTTATGAAGGTTTAACGATAGATTTGTGTCGTAAATTGAAAGCCGACTTCATCTTGCGCGGTTTGCGCAATCCGGCCGACTTTGAATTCGAAAAAGCTATCGCGCACACCAATAGAAAGTTATCTCAAATTGAAACAGTATTTTTATTAACTGCTTCTAAAACTTCTTATATTAGTTCGAGTATTGTCCGTGATGTTATAAGAAATAACGGTGATTATTCCGTATTAGTCCCAAATAGTGTAGTAGTTAAAAAGGAAAAGTGATTACAAACATAGTAGCATAACTGTGACTGCAAGCTGAGACTGAGATTCCTACTACCCTTACTCTTCTTTCTTAATCACTTTTCGAGCAACTTCTATTTTAAACTTCTTCCCCTTCATTTTTTCCTCTCGAATACGAGACAGCAAGTCTTTTACTTTAGTGGATTTTACAGCGGCAAAAGAAATAAAATCCTTTACTTCGATTAGTCCTAAATCCCCTTTCTCAAGTTTTCCCTTTTGAGAAAAAAAGCCTACTATATCTATCTTATTTAATTTATTTTTCTTCCCCCCACTGATGTAAATTGTTTGAAATTCAGGAGCCTTAGGCAAAGTTTTCGCATGATCTACTGATAAAACAGGCATGGTATAATCGATATAATCCAACCTTTTTTCGCTTTCATGTATAATTACATAGGCAGTACCAGAAGCCAACATACGCGCTGTTCTTCCATTTCTATGTGTGAATTCATCTTCCTTTGAAGGCAAATGATAATGTATTACATGCTTCATCTCAGGAATATCTAGACCTCGCGCGGCTAAATCTGTAGTAACTAAGTACGACATACTCCCATTTCTAAACTGTATCAAAGCACGTTCACGTTCGTCCTGATCCATTCCCCCATGATAATAGGTGGCATAGATCCCTTTTTCATTTAAAGTGTCGCTAATGCGTTCTGCTGCGTCCCTGTGATTGCAAAAGATTAATGCCGATTCTGATCGTAAAGAACAAAGCAGTTGAAACAAACTTTCTAATTTATCCTTATCTTTTGACACCACTCGTTTCATCTCTAGTGACAAACGCTCTTCTTTACTAGGTATAAAATCCAAAACTGTAGGATGCACCACACGTGTGTACTTTGGTATCTCTATACCAGAAGTCGCCGATACTAATATTCGCTTGTTTAATTTAGATAACCGATTAATGATAAAAGACATCGACTCGTGGAATCCCAATTGCAAGGATTTATCAAATTCATCTAAAACTAATGTCAAAACTCGATCGGTAACAAAGGTTCCTCTATCGATATGATCAGCAATTCTACCGGGTGTCCCTATCAAAATAGCAGGAGGATTAGATAAATTCTTAATTTCAGTTTCCATTGAATGGCCTCCATAACATACATTCACTTTATACTGAGTACCCATTTTTTTCCAAACTTGTTCTATTTGTAATCCTAATTCTCTCGAAGGAACCAAAATCAAACATTGTACTCCAACGACTTCCTCTTCTAACAATTCGAAAATCGGTAATAGGAAAGCCAAAGTTTTTCCAGATCCTGTCGGAGATAGTAACAATATATTGCTATCGTTTAATATGGTTTCTCCAGCAGTAAATTGCATTTCATTTAAGCTTTCAATGCCTAAATTTAAAAGTATATTAGTAGAATGGTGTGCATTTGTCATGCCGCAAAGGTAAAGCCAAATAGCTTCTAAATCATACAGATTGTATTAATTCAATTATTGCCCCGCTATTTCATGCTCTTCTTCAAACAATAACTTGATATTTTCATAGGAGTTCTTCAAAGCCTCTTTGACTTGTTCAGGTGAAAGCCATACTGCTTTATCAATACCCTCATTAGCTTGAGGCATGGTTTGCCCCTCAAAGTCAGATTGCATTTCAAACCAATGCGTAATTTTTAATTTATACCTTCCACCGCGTTTGAATATATGATAAGTCTTTTGCAGTTTTTTAGTGATAGTCAGCTTGCCAACACCTGTTTCCTCCTCTACTTCGCGCATAGCAGTTTCCTCTATTTCCTCTCCTTTTTCTATTCCTCCCTTGGGTAAATCCCACTTTCCATTTCTAAAAATAAATAAAACGTCGCCCTTTTTATTGTAAACAAAACCCCCTCCAGCTTTGCAAACCGGAATTTTCTCTTTCATCTTCTTTAAGATTTCCTTTTCATCAGGGTAATACAAATAGGCTTTCTGAACTTTATTCTGAAATATTTTGACGATGAGTTGCTCAATATCAATACTTTCCAATAAAAACAACTGAAAATCGGTTTCTTTGGCGATTTGGTTGGTTAAAAAAAGTGGTTTATCGTTGACAAAAACTTTATACATTTGTATTATGATTTTTAATAAAGAAACAGCCGAAAAAACAGCCGAATTGCTTTTACAAATAAATGCAATTAAATTGAATCCTAAAAATCCTTTTACATGGGCTTCAGGTTGGCACTCCCCAATTTATTGCGACAACCGATTAATACTATCCTTCCCGCCGATAAGAAATTTTATCAGAGATGAATTTGCGAAGCATATTGAACAGAAATATGGCAAACCTGATGTAATTGCAGGAGTAGCGACAGGCGCCATTGGCATTGGAATATTAGTTGCTGAGAGTATGGGAGTACCTTTTGTATATGTGCGACCCGAACCAAAGAAACATGGAAGACAAAACCAAGTGGAAGGTTTTTTACAAAAAGGCCAAAACGTAGTGGTTGTTGAAGATTTAATTAGCACAGGTAACAGTAGCTTATTGGCAGTAGAAGCTTTAAAAGAATCTGGGGCTAATGTAAAAGGCATGGTAGCCATATTCACCTATGGTTTTAATATTGCAGTGGACAATTTTAAAAATGCTAATGTGCAGCTAAATACCTTAGCCGATTACAATCATTTACTAGACTTGGCAGTAGCCAAAAACTATATTACAGAAACAGAACTAAAAACATTACAAGAATGGCGTGTAAGTCCATCAACTTGGAATGTGTAAAAAAAAAGACAGAACGAAGAATTAAGAAGATTTATGAAAAGTAAAATTCTATTTTCTTTTCTTAAAAAAATAAAAACCTATGAATTTAGAAAGTCCAAAAGTTACCGTAGAAAAATCGGCAGCCTATTTATTCAATGCTTTATCTGATGTGAAAAACTTTGAAATATTAATGCCCGAGAATATCGCTAAATTCGAAGTATTAGGTGATGATATTTTTAATTTCGGATTAAGTGGCATGCCCGAAATCAAATTGCGCATGAGAGATAAAACACCTAACTCTAAAGTAATTCTTGCAGCTGCCAGTGATAAATTGCCTTTTACTTTAACAGCCAATATCAATGCGTTAAATGATGAATCCAGCGAGGTACAGTTGCAATTTGAAGGCGAATTCAACCCCATGATGGCAATGATGATCAAGGGACCTATAACCAAGTTCATAGAAACCTTGGCAGTAAACATGAATAAACTATAATAGGTATCACAATAACAAAAAGAGGAGCTTAATAGCTCCTCTTTTTGTTTTATTCAGTCATTTTATTTCGTGACTTTTACTTTCTCTTCCGATCGCTTTTTTCTGCTTTTATAAACTTTTAAATACTCTCCTTTCGGCTTACCGTCATCAAATGAACTAAAGGTAAAGGGAAAAGCAGCTGCATGTCTAGCATCTTCGTTACTCCAACCTTCATACTCTATTCTGTAGATTGCCGAATACATTTGAGCTCTACCAATGCCATGATAACAATGAATCAAAACAGGATAATTTGCCTGATTGTCCATGATTTTAAAAAAAGCATCTAAATTTTTTTGCTCTGGTACTTGGTCTGAACCATTATTAAAATAATTTACCCCTTTAATTTTAGCTACTGCCTCTTTCTCTGCAGTCAATTCAGCCGGAATTTCAGGATTATTTACATCATCTCCTGTTCCCGGAAAACGCAAATCTACGATAGATTTTATATGATATTTATTCACATAATCAGCAATCTCATCGGGCGGAATGACACCCGACTTGTATACTTTTCCCTCAGTAATAGTCATAAAATTATGGTTGATATGACGATCATAAACATACTTTCCCGTCACAATCAAGACTAATACTAATACTACTAAACCTATTTTCTTTTTCATTATTTTTTATTTAACTGTGGTCAAACGCTTATCAATAATACGTTCCATATAATCCTGTATATTTGATATTAAGAGGAGAATGTCCAGTGGACATTCGGCATAATGCTTTACTTTACGGTGGTCAAACGCTTATCAATAATCCGTTCCATATAATCCTGTATAAACGCCTTACACCTCAACGCAATAGCATCCATCTCAGGAGTTTTATTTTTAATCAAATTATGCTCCATTCCCTTATCATCTTTAGCATAAAAACCAACCACTGATTTCCCATCAAAACAACAAATGTAGTTGCCTTCCATATACTGAAAAACATTTAAAGAGTACTTCATTACAAAAGGCGGCACTTGCTTTTCGTTTAGCAAACTCCTACCCCAACTGCGGAAAGGCTTCGGATATCCAATCATATCCAAAATAGTAGGATAGATATCTATTTGTTGAGCCAATTCCCTATTTTCTCCCACATACTTCTGATTAGGTGTAAAAAATAAAATGGGAACAGTATTACGGTTAAACTCTTTAAGATATTCATCATAAGCTATCGTGTTCCCGTGATCCGCAACCAGTACAAAAATAGTGTTTTTGTACCAAGCTTCCTTTTTAGCAGCCTTAAAAAATTGTCTCAAAGCATGATCCGTATACCCGATACATTGATTGATATTTACTTTACCCTTTGGAAATTTACCTTCATACTTACTAGGGACTTTATACGGTTCATGGGAAGACACTGAAAATAATGTCGCCATAAAAGGTTGCTTTTTAGCAGTCAACGTTTTGTTGAAAAACTGAAAGAAAGGTTCATCCCAAATTCCCCAAACACCGTCAAAATCATCATCATTATTGTACTCTGTTTTACCATAATAATGGTCGTACCCTAAGATGTTACCAAATCCTAAAAATCCCATTGAACCATTTGGAGCGCCATGAAAAAACGAAGTGTCATAACCTTCACTCTTTAAAGTAGAAACCAATGACTCTATTTTTTGTTGTGGATAAGGAGACGAAGTAAAAGCATCCTTAAAGGAAGGTATTCCGGCAATCACAGAGGAAACGCCGTGGATTGATTTCCAACCATTGGCATATGCATTGGTAAATATTAAACTGTGTTGCGCCAAAGAATCAACAAAGGGTGTATACCCTTCATAATCTGGAATCTTTGTGTTTTTGTTAAAAGCGCCATTATATTCACGCGCAAAACTTTCTAAAATAAAAACTACTACATTAGGTTTTGTTGGTGGATTATTCTTGTAAAATTTAATAGGCACTATCAATTGGTCCACTTGTACCTTAGTCATGTAATTTTCTTTTTTAAATGAGTTAGTATCCCAAGTCCGAATAATAGCAAAAGGGGTGTTTAAAACCAAATCAGATTGCGAAGTATTCTTCACAAAACGACTTGCATCAAGGATATTGATTGGACGTGTACTCTTTTTAAAATCACCGCGAATACCGCCAATACACAAGGTTACAATCAAAAGAAAATTTACAATAGATAATGCAAAATACTTGAAATTTTTATGCACCTCATGTGGTTTCAATTTAATGCGTTTATAAAGTAAAATCCAAATATAACTCAACCCAAAAAACAATAAAAAAACATGCCAATAATTGTGCAAAAAATTGACTAGTAATAAAGACTTATTACTTTCATTTTGCAAAGTATCTACTGCGGCACGAGTACTTCTATTAAAGGAATATCGATAATAGATAAAGTCAATAAAATTAGTAGCGTAAGCCAATAAATTGGTGCCAAAATACAACCATAGTAAAAATCGCTGAAAATTCCTTTTGGTATTAATTACCAACGGTAATACGGAAAGTAAGATAAACAAACTGTTGACATATAAAATTGCAGTCGTATCAAAGGTCAAACCATGATAGCATAATCTAAAAAAATCAATAACCCCATCAATTTTAATTAAATTAACATTGTAAATAAAAAATAAAAGACGGGCAATAAAATAGAAAACATAAACTAATAAAATTCTGAATACCAAAATTTTATACTCGTTAAATCTAGGAAATTTTTTCATGAAAGCGCTAAAAATTATCGATGCAAAACTACATATTTAGCCAATATCATTTTATATTTTTAGGGAATAATTGTGAATGAAACGAATATTATTTAATTTGCAATAAAATTGCAACCCATGACTGCTATCAGCCGATTATTTGACTTTCCTTATTACCAACTTTCAAAAAACAATCTTGAAGCCTGTTTAGTAACAAAACAGGAAGGAATTTGGGTAAAAACTTCTACGCAGGAATACCTCAATAAAGCCAACACCATCTCCCGAGCCTTACTTCGTTTAGGAATTCAAAAAAACGATAAAATTGCTATTATTTCGTCCAACAACAGGACGGAATGGCACGTCATGGACATTGGTATTTTACAGACTGGCGCACAAAACGTTCCGATCTACCCTACAATATCTGAAAACGATTACGAATACATCCTCAACCACTGCGAAGCCAAATATTGCATCATTTCCGATGAGGAGGTGCTTCATAAAATAAATTTAATTCGAGATAAGGTAACCCATCTTATTGAAATCTATTCCTTTAATGAATTATCAGGTTGCAAAAACTGGAACGAACTACTTGAATTAGGAAAAGACAATAGCAATCAAGCTGAAGTTGAAGAACGAAAAAAGGAAGTCCACGGTTTAGACCTTGCAACAATTATATACACCTCCGGAACTACAGGAAAACCAAAAGGAGTAATGTTGTCTCATAATAATATTGTGTCAAACGTTCTGGACAGTGCCAATCGTATTCCTTTCGATGAAGGAAATAGTATCGCTTTGAGCTTCTTGCCTATTTGTCATATATACGAACGTATGGTGACCTATATCTACCAGTTTTACAGTTGCTCCATCTATTTTGGAGAATCAATAGAAAAGATTGGAGATAATGTTAAAGAAGTTCGTCCTACCGTAATGACAGGGGTTCCTCGACTAATCGAAAAAGTATATGAAAAAATCATTGCAAAAGGCTCTGACTTGACTGGAATCAAAAAGAAACTTTTCTTCTGGGCCGTTGAAGTTGGGCAGCGTTACGAACCTTATGGCGCAAACGGTTGGTGGTATGAAATCCAACTAAAAATAGCACGTAAACTAATTTTTAGCAAATGGAAAGACGGCCTTGGCGGACGATTAGATTTAATCGTAAACGGTAGTGCTGCTCTTCAGCCGCGTTTGGCCCGCATTTTTGCCGCAGCCGAAATCTACATCATGGAAGGCTATGGCTTATCTGAAACTTCGCCCGTAATTGCCGTTAATGATTTGCGAAATCATGGTTTCAAAATAGGTACTGTAGGTCGCGTAATCGATAATGTAGAAGTGAAAATTGCTGCTGATGGCGAAATCCTTTGCAAAGGACCCAACGTAATGATGGGCTACTACAAAGACGAAAAACTAACCAGCGAAGCTATAGTAGACGGGTATTTCCATACGGGTGATATCGGGGAATTTGACACTAACGGCTTCTTGAAAATAACGGATCGAAAAAAAGAAATGTTCAAAACCTCAGGAGGGAAATACATCGCACCCCAACTGATCGAAAATGCCATGAAACAAAGCCGATTTGTAGAACAAATCATGGTCATAGGCGATGGCGAAAAAATGCCGGCCGCTTTTATCCAACCCAACTTTCTTTTTGTAAAAGAATGGGCCGCAATACACCACATTACTATCGGTGAATCCAATTCAGAAATAAGTGCCAATCCAAAAGTGCAGGACCGTATTTTACAAGAAGTAAATGATATCAATAAGAAATTCGGTAATTGGGAACAAGTAAAAAGAATCGAACTTACCCCCGATATTTGGTCGGTTGATGGTGGGCACCTCACCCCTACTATGAAATTAAAGCGCAAAGCCATACTTGAAAAATACAAAGACTTATACCAAAGAATTTATAATTAATAGTGCCATGAGCTCTATTCATAAAAAAACTGCCTCTAATTAGAGGCAGTTTTCATTATGAAAACAAATTAATATTATAACGGTATATTACCGTGCTTCCTTTTAGGTGTTTCGACTACTTTATTCTCCAACATACTGAAGGCTTTAAGCAGTTTTCTACGGGTGTCTTTTGGCAAAATAACCTCGTCGATGAAACCTCGTTGGGCAGCCGTATACGGATTAGCAAATAATGCTCCATATTCTGCTTCTTTTTCCAATAATTTGGCAGCCGGGTCTAAAGCCTCACTTATCTCTTTTTTGAAGATGATCTCAGAAGCTCCCTTAGCTCCCATCACAGCAATCTCAGCACTAGGCCAAGCAAAATTCATATCGGCACCTATGTGTTTAGAATTCATAACATCATACGCGCCACCATACGCCTTGCGTGTAATAACCGTTACTCGTGGTACAGTTGCCTCACTAAAAGCATAAAGCAACTTAGCACCATGTACAATAATCCCATTCCATTCTTGGTCTGTCCCTGGCAAGAATCCCGGCACGTCTTCTAATACCAATAATGGAACATTGAAACAATCACAGAAACGAACAAATCGTGCTCCCTTAATCGATGATTTAACATCTAAACATCCTGCCAAAAAGGTAGGATTGTTAGCTACAATCCCTATACTTCTTCCGCCTAAACGAGCAAAACCCACTATAATATTTTCGGCAAAATCTTTATGAATCTCAAAAAAGGAATCCTCATCAATGATATTTGAAATGACATCATGCATATCATAGGGTTTGTTCGCATTTTCAGGAACAATTGTATCTAACTTTATACGAATCTCATCATCAGGATAATAAGGCAACTTTGGTGCAGTCTCTCTATTATTTTGCGGTAAATAACTCAATAATTTTTTAATATCTTCCAAACATTCTATTCCATTTGGAGAAGTAATATGAGCGACTCCCGATTTCGTAGAATGAGTACTAGCTCCTCCCAATTCTTCCGAAGTTACTTCTTCATTGGTTACCGTTTTAACCACGTTAGGACCCGTAACAAACATATAACTATTGCCTTCAACCATCATTGTAAAATCAGTCATAGCTGGCGAATATACTGCGCCACCGGCACACGGTCCCATAATAGCCGAAATCTGAGGTATTACGCCACTAGATTGAACATTTCTATAAAAAATATCCGCATAGCCGCCTAAGGAACGTACTCCTTCTTGAATACGTGCACCACCCGAATCATTCAACCCTATCATTGGTGCTCCATTACGTAAAGCCATATCCATGACCTTACAAATTTTCTCCGCATGAGTCTCTGATAAAGCGCCTCCAAAAACAGTAAAATCTTGTGCAAAAACATACACAATTCTACCATTTATTGTACCGTACCCTGTAACTACACCATCACCATAGTAAAGTTCTTTTTCCATTCCGAAATCAGTAGTTCTGTGCGTAACCAACATGCCAATTTCCTCAAACGAACCTTTATCCATTAAATATTCTATACGCTCACGAGCCGTAAGTTTCTTCTTTTCGTGGTGCTTAGCAATTCGTGCCTCACCCCCGCCTAATTTAGCAAGGGCAATTTTATCGTTTAATAGTTTAATTTTATCTTCCATTTTGATTTTTTTTTAGAGAAGAGAATATAGAATAAAGAAAACAGATTTTTAACTAGTAAAATAAAACTCTATATTCTATATTCTATATTCTATATTCTATATTCTATATTCTATATTCTATATTCTATATTCTATATTCTATATTCTTTTTTACTCAATTGGTAATCGTAAGATTTTCATATCTGAGAGGTATCGTTTTAAAGCAATCATAGCAGCTATTTCTCCTTCTGTATCTAAATTAGCTTTCATTTTTTCCGGATTGTAATACGCTTTTACAAATCCCGTATCAAAATCTCCCGAACGAAAAGCCTCATGCTCCATGACAAATTTCCCAAAAGGCAAGGTCGTTGCTACGCCTTCCACATGATAACTATCGATCGCTTTAATCATCAACTCAATCGCCTCTTCACGAGTTTTACCGTAAGTGACTAATTTGGATAACATCGGATCATAATAAATAGGCACATCCATACCTTCTTCTATACCATTATCTACCCGTATCCCTTCTCCCTCTGGCAGTTTATAAGTACTTAAAAAGCCAACATTGGGTAAGAAATCATTCATAGAATCTTCAGCATATACACGTAGTTCCATAGCGTGACCCTTAATCACTAAATCGTCTTGTTTCATAGGTAAAGCTTCTCCTCGAGCAACACGAATTTGCAATTCTACTAAGTCCAATCCAGAAACCATTTCAGTCACCGGATGCTCAACTTGCAAACGCGTATTCATTTCAAGAAAATAAAAGTTATGTTGATCATCCATCAAAAACTCAACCGTTCCTGCACCAAGATAATCGCAAGCTTTAGCAACTTTCACCGCAGCCTCACCCATTCTTTTACGCAAGGTTGGGGTCAAAATTGAAGAGGGTGCTTCTTCAACCACTTTTTGGTGACGCCGTTGAATACTACATTCTCTTTCAAACACATACAATACATTACCATGGCCATCCGCCATAATTTGAATTTCAATATGTCTTGGTTTGGTTACATATTTTTCAATAAATACCGAACCATCTCCAAACGCGGAAGTAGCCTCACTAATAGCACGATTCATTTGCGATTCAAAATCTTCTTCGCTCTCTACCACACGCATTCCTTTTCCACCACCACCAGCAGAAGCTTTAATCAATATCGGGAAACCGACGGCTTTAGCCGATCTTTTAGCTTCTTCTATATCTGTAATGGCATGGTCAATTCCAGGCACCATCGGAATATCATAATGCATCACCGCTTCTTTGGCGGCCAACTTACTTCCCATCATTTCAATGGCTTTTGACTTCGGCCCGATGAATATAATATTATTCTTTTCACATTCTTCCGCAAAAGCAGCATTTTCGCTCAAAAAACCATAGCCCGGATGCACGGCGTCCACACCTAAGTCTTTACATACTGCAATAATTTTATCCCCGCGCAAATAGGATTGACTTGATGGAGCTTCACCAATACAAACCGCTTCATCAGCATATTTAACATGCAGTGCATTTCGATCAGCAGTAGAATAGACAGCTACTGTTTTAATTCCCATTTTCTTAGCGGTACTCATCACTCTAATGGCAATTTCACCCCTATTAGCTACTAATATTTTCGTTATTTTTTTCATCGATTTTCTCTTTTATAGCATAAAAACTTTGAAAAAGTCTTACTACTTAATTCTTAAAACTTTAAAAGGCTATTCAAACTCAATCAACAATTGTCCCTTATCCACAGCATGTCCTTTCTCAACAGCAATCGATTTTATAACCCCATCACGGGGAGAAAGAAAACTGTTTTCCATTTTCATGGCTTCCAATATTAATAAAGGATCATTTACTTTTACTTCTTGTCCAACAGTGACACTGATTTCAAGAATTAATCCCGGCATAGGCGCTTTAATGGCATTAACGACTTTAGTTCTTCCTCGTTCAATTCCCATACTTTTGATTAATAGATCCAACGCATCAGCTATTGTCACTTCATAAAGGTTGTTATTGACTTTTACCGTATATTTCTTTGCATTAAAATCAGCCGAAACAAGGCCTGCTTTATAAGGCTTGTACCCCTTTAATACGTGAAATGTATTGTTTTCCACATTCAAAGCATCAAGATGCTCAATATCCTCTTCTTTTAAATCAAATTGAAGGGTGTTATTAACCGAAAGTTTATAAGTTGTACTCATAATTCTTAATTTAAATTGGAAGTAAAAATAAGGAAACGAAATCGATTGCGAAATGATAAAAATCAATTAATTTGCTTAATTAATATAGTTTTTTAAAATAATTACAATCTAAATAAACAGGTCTAAAATACATACTAAACATATATTTTGTAGTTTTAAATTTGAATAGCCTTTTAAAAACTAACTTTTAAATTGTAAACATGAAAATAAATCTACTTTTAAGCACCCTATTTACAATACTAGTATTCTCTGGTTGCAAAGAAAACAGCAAGCAAAAAATAGGTAAAAACGTCTATTTAAACTATGCAAAAAGTGATGATCAAGCCACAGGCGGAATCAAAATGATTCCCATCGATACGCCCCTCGGCAAATTCAAAGTTTGGACCAAAAGAGTAGGCAATAATCCTAAAATCAAAGTACTTCTATTACATGGAGGCCCTGGAGGAACTCATGAGTTTTTTGAATGCTTTGATGGATATTTTCCAAATGAAAGCATTGAGTATATTTACTATGACCAACTAGGGTCTTATTATAGCGACCAACCAAACGACAACAAGTTATGGACTACGGAACGCTTTGTTGAAGAAGTAGAACAAGTCCGTATAGCACTCAAATTAGATAAATCTAATTTTTACTTAATGGGCCAATCCTGGGGCGGAATACTGGCCATGGAGTACGCCTTGAAATACCAAAAAAACTTAAAAGGATTAATCATCGCCAACATGATGGCTAGTGCCACAGCCTATAACAAATATGCCGAAGAGGTGCTAGGTCCTAAATTGCCTAAAAACATACTGGACCAAATCAAGGCATTCGAGAAAAACAATGATTTTTCTAATCCTAAATACACCGAACTTTTATTCCAATACTACTACACAGAACACATCCTAAGAAAACCTCTGGAACAATGGCCCGAATCAATTACACGAGCATTCAAACATCTAAACCCCAACGTATATGTTTACATGCAAGGACAAAGTGAATTTGGAATAACAGGGCAAGCGACGTTAAAGAATTGGGATGTAACTACCCGATTAAAAACACTTACAATACCTACTTTAACTATTGGAGCTAAATACGACACCATGGACCCCAAACACATGGAATGGATATCCAACGAAGTCCAAAACGGCAGATTCCTATATTGTCCAAAGGGTAGTCATTGCTCGCAATATGACGATCAAGAACACTATTTCCCTGGCGTAATCAAGTTCATTAAAGACGTGGATAACGGAAGTTTCAGAAAAGAAAAAAGTCAATTATTACAATAAACCTTATTAACAATTCCTATTTTTAAATAGTTAATAATTAATTAGTTAAATAATTACTGCATTCTTATTTTTTTAATAATTTTAATTTACTAACCAATAAAATTAAGTAATCATGAATGTAAAAAACTTTATCGTAGGCGGAATTGTAGGTGGACTAGCCGACTTCCTAATGGGATGGCTGGTTTATGGTATCCTTTTAAAAGACACCTTCCCAAAACCAGAAGGGGCTGGACCAGAAAACATGCTGTTTATTTTCTTAGGCTGTATGTGTTTCGGTTTTCTATTATCCTATATCTTCGCTCAAGGAGAAGGCGTGTCTAAATGCGTACCCGGAATTAAAGTAGCTTTAGGAGTTGCCTTATTCATGTCCTTAGGTAATAATTTCTTTTACGTGATGTACAAAGAAGCAATTGAAATTAAAATGGTAGCGATTGATGTGGCTGCTTCCCTAGCAATTGCTACGGTAGTCGGAGCTGTAATTGGTGTAGTTAATGGCAAAATGAAATAAAGAAAACAATTTTCATAGTGAAAAGCGTTCGGAAGTTATGACCCGAGCGCTTTTTTTTAGGGAAGACTTACAATAAAAAAACAACCAAGGGAGTTCGCATAAAAAAACCTTTATTTGTAATACAAAATCTACTAAAAAACCTAACCAGTATAGGTACTAGTCCAAAATTTGGACTGGCTAAAAACCCTAAAACCCAACCCTAAAACCACCTCCAAAAACCGCTGAAACCATGGTTATTACTGAGTTTAACGTTACTCCATCGCTAGGCTATCTACACCCTTCCCCTCACCAAAAAACGGATTTTATATGCCCAAAAAGTAGGGTTAAAAGCATACTTACAGTATACATACAGCGTACATACAGCGTATATAAAGGAGGTCAAACTAGGGGCAAACAAAACGACACGACTAGGTCTGGATTCTAGAAACCGCTGGAAAGACAAACGTTTTTAGAAGGAGTCTATCATCCATCATCTAAATTAAATCTGCAATAAGCACTCTAAAATCACCAATCTAAAATCCTATAGAGTTTACTCAGAGCCTATATAGAGTTTACTTAAAGCCTACTATACCTTTACCTAGACTTTACTCATCCTCGAGTCCGCCTCCGCGCGAAAGACAAGCATTCTTAGAAAAAGTCTTTCATCTCAAAACTAACAACTCCCCAAGTCTTACTACTTAATACTTAATACTTCCAACTTAATACTATCCTCGCAATAATTTAACACAAATACTATGCGTGCATAATATTTTTTTGTATCTTTGGTTTTCATTAGGCTTTACTATGAAAGAAAAAACAATTGATTATATACTCCGCGAAACCTGGCAAGCCGTGGCACGACTATACAATGAAGAAGGAGCCAAGTATGAAGGTTCTATGGCGATTGGGTTTGCCCTGCTAAGCATCGACAAAGAAGAAGGAACGCCCTCCACCATGGTAAGCACCCGCATGGGAATGGAACCAACCAGCCTAACCCGCACCCTAAAAACCTTGGAAGAAAAAGGACTAATCACCCGCAAGAAAAACCCCGATGACGGACGTGGCGTTTTAATCCACTTAACCAAATTAGGAAAAGAAAAAAGACAACTGTCCAAAAATACCGTACTCAAATTCAACGAGGCCATCAAAAATAACGTCCCCGAAGATAAACTCAAAACCTTCATAGAAGTAGCCGACATCATCAACGAACTCATAACAGAAAAAAAGATATTTTAATAAACCCTTACTAGTAAACTAACAGTACAAATAGTCTATCATCTATTATCTATTAGTCTATTATCTATTAGTCTATTATCTAACAAAAGTACCAATGAAACGAATAATCAAAAAAGTGGCCGTAGTAGGTTCCGGAATCATGGGTTCAGGTATCGCTTGCCATTTTGCTAACATCGGTGTGGAAGTATTACTCCTAGACATCGCTCCCACTGCCTTAACCGAAACGGAAGAAAAAAAAGGGCTAACCCTAGAGCACAAAGCCGTGCGCAACCGCATCGTAAACGAGCACCTAGCCAACGCCTTTAAATCAAACCCTTCACCCATCTACAGCCAAAAGTTTGCCAGCCGCATCACCACAGGAAACACCTCCGATGATATGGCCAAAATAGCGCAATACGATTGGATTATCGAAGTAGTTGTAGAGCGCCTAGACATCAAGAAGTTAGTTTTCGAACAAATAGACCAGTACCGCAAACCCGGTACCCTTGTGACTTCTAATACGTCTGGTATTCCGATCAAATTCATGAGCGAAGGCCGCAGCGAAGATTTCCAAAAACACTTCTGTGGAACCCACTTCTTCAACCCTGCCCGCTACCTCAAATTATTCGAAATCATCCCCGGTCCGCAAACCAGCAACGACGTACTGGACTTCTTAACCAACTATGGTTCGCAATACCTAGGCAAAACGGCCGTGGTAGCCAAAGATACTCCTGCCTTCATCGGGAACCGCATCGGGATCTTCGGCATTCAAAGCCTATTCCATCTAGTAAAAGAAATGGGCCTTACCATAGAAGAAGTAGATAAATTAACTGGACCCGTAATAGGACGCCCTAAATCAGCCACCTTCCGCACCGTGGATGTTGTCGGCTTAGACACCCTAGTGCATGTGGCTAACGGACTATACGAAGGCTGCCCCAACGACGAAGCGCATGAGCTGTTTAGATTGCCAAACTTCATCACCAAAATGATGGAAAACAAATGGCTGGGTAGTAAAACCGGTCAAGGCTTCTACAAAAAAGTAGACAAGGAAATCTTATCACTTGACTTAGATACCCTCGAATACCGCCCAGCGAAGAAAGCTTCTTTTGCAACCTTAGAGTTAACCAAAACGATAGACAAACCCATTGACCGGTTCAAAGTACTTGTAAAAGGAAAAGACAAAGCGGCCGACTTCTACCGCAAGAACTTCAGTGCCATGTTTGCCTACTGTTCCAACAGAGTACCCGAAATCACAGACGACTTCTACAAAATAGACGACGCCATGAAAGCAGGTTTCGGTTGGGAGAACGGTCCCTTCGAAATATGGGATGCCATCGGAGTAGCCAAAGGAATCGAACTAATGCAAGCAGAAGGGTACCAACCCGCCGCTTGGGTTACCGAGATGCTTGCCGCAGGAAGCCCTAGCTTCTACAGCATCAAAGAAGGTGCTACATATTATTACAATACCTCGGCTAAAACCCAAACTAAAGTTCCCGGTCAAGACAGCTTCATCATCCTTAACAATATCCGCGAAAGCAAAAAGGTATGGAGCAACAGCGGTGCCGTAATCCACGACCTGGGTGACGGTATCCTAAACCTAGAATTCCAATCCAAAATGAATACCATAGGCGGCGATGTGCTAACCGGAATCAACAAAGCCATCGACCTAGCCGAAAAAGAATACTGCGGCCTAGTCATCGGGAACCAAGGAGCCAACTTCTCCGTGGGGGCCAACATAGGCATGATCTTCATGATGGCAGTCGAACAAGAATACGACGAACTCAATATGGCCATAAAAATGTTCCAAGACACCATGATGCGCGTGCGCTACTCTGCCATACCAGTTGTCGTTGCCCCTCACGGCATGACCTTAGGTGGGGGTTGCGAAATGACCCTACACGCCGATAAAGTAGTAGCCGCTGCCGAGAGTTACATCGGATTAGTAGAATTCGGAGTTGGCGTCATCCCTGGTGGGGGTGGTTCCAAAGAAATGGCGCTACGAGCATCCGACCTCTTCCATAAAAATGATGTGGAATTAAACGTATTACAAGAATATTTCATGACGGTAGCGATGGCCAAAGTATCCACTTCTGCCTATGAAGCTTTCGATACGGGTGTGCTCCAAAAAGGCAAAGACATCGTGGTAGTCAACAAAGACCGCCAAATAGCCGAAGCCAAGAAACATGCCCTCCTAATGGCCGAAGCTGGTTACACCCAACCCATTCGCCGTACCGATGTCAAAGTACTCGGCAAGCAAGCCTTGGGGATGTTCCTTGTGGGAACCAACCAAATGGTGGCCGGTAAATACATCTCAGAACATGACTTAAAGATAGCCAACAAACTAGCCTACGTAATGGCCGGTGGTGACTTATCAGAACCAACACTAGTGTCCGAACAATACCTACTCGACATCGAAAGAGAAGCCTTCTTGAGTCTATGTACCGAAAGAAAAACACTAGAAAGAATCCAGTTCATGCTAACCAAAGGAAAACCATTAAGAAATTAGATAATAAGGTTATAGTATATGCACAACTTTGAGAAACTAAAAATATGGCAAAAAGCAATGGATATCGCAGTAGAAGTCTATGAAGTCTCATTGCTTTTACCCGCAGAAGAAAAATTTAATTTAATTCAACAAATTAAGAAATGTGCCGTGTCGATTCCTTCCAATATTGCAGAAGGTTCAGGGCGTAATTCTAACAAGGAATTTGCCCAGTTTTTAGGCATTGCCAAGGATCTACTTTTGAATTAATAACACAGTTACTGCTAGCTAAAAGATTAAATCTCATAACAGAAGAAACATTACAACCCATAGTAAACCAATTAGTAGAAGTTTCAAACATGAATTTCTCCTTTCAAAAATCACTAAAACAATAAAGTAAAAGTCTTAATACTTAATTCTTAATACTTAATACAACAATATGAGAACAGCCTATATAGTAAAAGCATACCGAACCGCCGTAGGGAAAGCACCCAAAGGTGTGTTCCGTTTTAAAAGACCTGACGAACTAGCAGCAGAAACGATTCAGTTCATGATGAATGAACTACCCGAATTCGACAAAACACGCATCGACGACGTCATGGTAGGTAACGCCATGCCCGAAGCCGAACAAGGTCTAAACGTAGCCCGCTTGATCTCCCTAATGGGACTGAAAGTAACCGACGTTCCCGGAGTAACCGTAAATAGATACTGTGCCTCCGGACTAGAAACCATAGCCATGGCCACCGCCAAAATACAAAGCGGTATGGCCGACTGCATCATTGCGGGTGGTGCCGAAAGCATGAGCTTTATCCCTATGGGAGGCTATAAACCCACCCCCGACTATGCCGTGGCCAAAGAAGGTAACGAAGACTACTACTGGGGCATGGGACTCACTGCCGAAGCCGTTGCAAAACAGTTCAACGTTTCCCGTGAAGACCAAGACGCCTTTGCACTAAACTCGCACCTAAAAGCCATCAAAGCGCAAGCAGAAGGCAAGTTTGATAAGCAGATTGTTCCTATTACGGTCGAACAAACCTTCATCAATGAAAACGGTAAAAAAGAAACTAAAAGCTATACAGTCGCTAAAGACGAAGGTCCAAGAGCCGATACCAATGCAGCCGCCTTAGGCAAACTAAGACCGGTATTCGCCGCCGATGGTAGTGTGACCGCTGGTAACTCCTCCCAAATGAGCGACGGAGCTGCCTTTGTACTCATCATGAGCGAAGCCATGGTAAAAGAATTAAACCTAACCCCTATCGCCCGCATGGTAAGCTATGCAGCTGCCGGAGTAGAACCAAGAATCATGGGCATCGGACCCGTTAAAGCGATTCCAAAAGCACTTAACCAAGCAGGTTTAAGTTTAAAAGACATCGATTTAATCGAATTAAACGAAGCCTTTGCATCACAATCTCTAGCGGTCGTAAGAGCGTTAGGAATCAACCCAGAGATAGTCAATGTAAATGGTGGTGCCATAGCGCTAGGACACCCATTGGGATGCACGGGTGCCAAACTATCAGTCCAACTCTTTGATGAAATGAAACGCAGAGGCAACAAATACGGTATCGTCTCCATGTGTGTAGGTACCGGTCAAGGAGCAGCAGGAATCTATGAGTTATTATAACAACGAACTAAAAAAATACTAAAATGGAAATCACAAGAGGAGGACAATTCCTAGTTAAAGAGACCAAATGCGAGGACATCTTCACCCCAGAAGACTTCAGCGAAGAACAAATCATGATGCGTGAAAGCGTAAAAGAGTTTGTCGATAAAGAAATATGGCCCAATAAAATCCGTTTTGAAAGTAAAGATTATGCCTTCACGGAAGAATGTATGAAGAAAGCTGGTGAAATGGGCTTCTTAAGTGTAGCCGTCCCTGAAGCTTATGGCGGAATGGGCATGGGATTCGTAGACACTTGCCTAGTGTGTGACTACATCTCTGGCGCAACAGGGTCCTTCTCAACCGCCTTCGGAGCACATACCGGAATTGGAACGATGCCTATTACTCTTTACGGCACCGAAGAACAAAAGCAAAAATATGTTCCCAAATTAGCCTCGGGAGAATGGTTTGGAGCGTATTGCCTAACCGAACCTGGCGCAGGCTCTGATGCCAACTCAGGCAAAACCAAAGCAGTGCTATCAGAAGATGGTACACATTATAAAATCACAGGAGGTAAAATGTGGATTTCCAATGCAGGCTTTTGCTCTCTTTTCATCGTATTTGCCCGCATAGAAGACGATAAAAACATCACTGGTTTCATCATTGAAAACGATCCTAGTAACGGAATCACCATGAACGAAGAAGAACACAAACTGGGTATCCGAGCCTCTTCTACCCGTCAAGTGTTTTTTAATGAAACCAAAGTACCTGTAGAAAATATGTTAGCGGGTCGTGGTGAAGGGTTCAAAATAGCCATGAATGCTTTAAATGTGGGACGCATCAAATTAGCCGCCGCTTGTTTGGATGCCCAACGCAGAGTGACTACTAATGCCGTGCATTATGCTAACGAACGTATTCAATTCAACACCCCTATTTCAAGCTTCGGCGCCATTCGATCTAAGTTGGCCGAAATGGCTGCTTCTGCTTACGCCGGAGAAAGTGCGACCTATCGTGCCGCAAAAGACATTGAAACCCGCATTAAGTTAAGAGAAGCAGAAGGTGCTTCACACCAAGAAGCCGAATTAAAAGGAGTAGAAGAATTTGCCATTGAGTGCTCTATACTTAAAGTAGCCGTTTCCGAAGATGTACAAAACTGTGCCGATGAAGGCATCCAAATTTATGGTGGCATGGGATTCTCTGAAGATACCCCAATGGAAAGCGCCTGGCGTGATGCCCGTATTGCCCGTATCTATGAAGGCACTAACGAGATCAACCGTATGTTGTCCGTAGGTATGTTAATCAAAAAGGCCATGAAAGGCCATGTTGATTTATTAGGCCCTGCCATGAAAGTACAAGAAGAATTAATGGGAATCCCATCCTTTGAAACCCCCGACTATTCCGAATTGTTCTCAGAAGAAAAAGAAATGATTGCCAAATTGAAGAAAGCCTTCTTAATGGTTGCTGGGGCAGCCGTACAAAAATACGGCATGGACTTAGACCATCACCAACAGTTATTAATGGCCTCCGCCGATATGCTCATAGAAATTTACATAGCCGAAAGTACCCTACTTAGAACCGAAAAGCTTGCTAAAAACCAAGGAGAATCCAGTGCCGCAGAACAGATCGCTATGGCCAAATTATATTTATACAAAGCCGTGGATGTAGTTAATTTGAAAGGTAAAGAAAGCATCATTTCCTTTGCAGAAGGCGATGAACAACGAATGATGCTAATGGGATTACGTCGCTTTACTAAATATACTAATATGCCTAATATCGTAGGTTTAAGAGAAACAATCACCACTAAATTGGTTGCAGAAAATAGTTATTGCTTTTAATTGTTAGTTACGTTATTGAACAAAAAGGCCATCTTATTTTAAATAGTGATGGTCTTTTTATTTTAACAAAAGTAATTAAAGTATAAGAATACACTTTCTTTTACATAGACATTCCTTGAAAAGTATCCCTATAATGCATCATGCAGTTAGTTTATAAACATTTATTTTCTAATTGTTAATAAAATTTAATAGTTTCGTTTGTTGAATAAATCATTTAAAACCTACTAAATGAAGAAATTAGTGCACATTTCGATTCTTTTATTTTGTATTTCAATCTTTGGAAAGACTAAATGCACTACTTCAGTTGATACTATTTGGTACGATTGTGATTATAAAGTAACAATCAAAGCCAAAGCAGAAATTTATAAAGTACGTCCCTACATTATTCAAAACAAATACATCCATGTTTATTACTATAAATCTACCAACAAGAGCCATTTAATCTCTTACAGTTTAGATTTAGACGATGCAAAATTAGACGGAAAAAGAACATACTATTTTGAAAATGGAAATGTAAACTATGTCATTCACTACAAAAACAACTTGAAAGAAGGTCCGTTTATAGAATATTATGATGATGCTAAAGTATACCAACAAGGGGAATTCAAAAAAGATAAGAAGAATGGAACTTTCGTTCTAAAAAAGAAAGACGGTTCCTTATTAGGAAAAGAGTACTGGTGCAATGGCATCAAAGTAAACAAACTTCCTAAGACAAAAACAAATCTAAACAAAGCCGTTGTAAACCGATAATAAAAAAAGGCCTTAGTAAGGCCTTTTTCATTTATAACTAGTACTATTTTAATATGCTATTAACTCCAACAATGCTTTCTCAAATCGTTCTTTAGGCAAGTACTGATCTTCCAATGCTTTTACAAAAGGAATCGCGGTTTCTATGCTTCCTACGCGTCTAACAGGGGCATCTAAATATTCAAAGCAATGTTCCATAATCATCGCGGAAATATCACTACTGATACCACCAAACAGCGTATCTTCTTGTAGAAGGATTACTTTATTCGTTTTCTTAACGGAGGCAAATATCGTTTCTGTATCAAGCGGTTGTAAACTTCTTAAGTCAATTACATCTGCACTGATTGAAGTGTGTTTAGCCAATGTATCTAAAGCCCAATGCACTCCCGCTCCAAAAGAAATAATGGTAACCTGATTTCCTTCCTTAAGTAAAGAAGCCTTACCAAAAGGAATAGTATAATAATCAACGGGTACCTCTTGATATACGGAGCGGTATAGTTGTTTGTGTTCAAAGAACATTACCGGATTAGGATCATTAATGGCTGTATTCAATAATCCTTTGGCATCATACGGGAATGCTGGGTATACCACTTTAAGTCCGGGTGTCTTGGTAAACCAAGCCTCGTTAGTCTGAGAATGAAAAGGTCCCGCTTGAGTACCCCCACCGCAAGGCATACGCACCACAACATCAGCTTTTTCTAGCCAACGATAATGGGATTTTGCGAGCAAGTTCACAATCGGATTAAAACCGGTGGATACAAAGTCAGCAAACTGCATTTCTACTACAGCTTTAAAGCCGTTAATGGATAAACCCATACCCGCAGATACTACAGCACTTTCACATATAGGCGTATTTCTAACACGGTCTTTCCCAAATTGTGCTACAAAACCATCGGTGATTTTAAAGGCTCCTCCATATCCTGCAATATCTTGTCCCATGATAACCAAGTTCTCATGACGCTCCATCGACTGCCGTAAAGCATTCGAAATAGCATCCACTACTCTGATATTTTCTACCGACTCACTAGGGTTTATACCTTCAAAATCATACGGCTCAAACATATCGTTAAGCTCTTCTTGCAAATCTGCTACCAAATCGGGTTCACCTTGAGTAATGGCCCAATGTTCATCAATCTCATTCTTAATTGCGCTCTTAATTTTCTCATCTTCCTCTTCAGATAATACACTTATATTGAGAAGGTATTCTCTGTAATTGGAAATAGGATCCTTAATAGCCCACATATCCATTAATTCCTGAGGCACATATTTAGTGCCACTAGCCTCTTCATGTCCGCGCATTCTGAAGGTTTTAAACTCTAACAAAGCTGGTCTTGGATTGTCAATCATAGAAGCTTTCAATTCCGCTATCTTGGCATAAACCTCAAGTATATTATTACCATCAACGATATGACTTTCCATGCCATACCCTACCCCTTTATCGGCTAGGTTTTCGCAACGGTATTGCTCATTTGTGGGCGTTGACAAACCGTAGCCGTTATTTTCAATAACAAATAAGACCGGCAAATCCCATACTGCAGCAATATTCAATGCTTCATGAAAATCTCCTTCAGAAGTAGCTCCTTCGCCTGTAAACACAGCGGTTACTTTTCCGTTTTGTTTTAATTTATTGGCCAAAGCAATACCATCGGCTATACCCATTTGCGGACCCAAATGCGATATCATCCCGATAATTTTATATTCTTGTGTACCAAAGTGAAAGCTTCTGTCCCTCCCTTTAGTAAAACCACTTTTTTTACCTTGCCATTGCGAGAACAAACGGTGTAATGGAATATCCCTGCCGGTAAACACCCCTAAATTTCTGTGCATCGGCAAGATATACTCATCTTGATCTAACGCAGCGGTAATACCCACCGAAATAGCCTCCTGACCAATACCCGAAAACCATTTAGATACTTTTCCTTGTCGCAAAAGAATCAGCATCTTCTCTTCTATTAATCTAGGTTTCAGTAACCTTTTATATAAATCTAATAATTGAATATTGGCTAATTCTCTTCTATCGAAATTCATGTTTGTTTGTGTATTATAAAGTCGACCAAAAGTACTAAAAAGTGTTTAGTAATTAGATAAAATAGAAAATAGAAAAAGTGATTATTTTGCAAGCTTTGGGCTTTTTATTGCCGGTGCATTTTTCTGGTTAATAATGGCAGTAATTGTTAACAACTTTGGATTTTTATATTTAAATATTAGTTACATTTGTAGCTATGGTTGGAATTTATCCAATTAAAGTTATTAACAAAACAACGTTTAGTATGCAACAAATCCCAAGTGTTGACTTACGTGATTTCCTGTCGGATGATCCGGCACGTAAACAAAAATTTGTAAATGAAATCGGAAGAGCTTATGAAGATATAGGCTTCGTAGCATTAAAAGGTCATTTTCTTGATGACAAACTAGTTGAAGATTTATACGGAGAAGTTAGAAACTTCTTTAATCTTCCGTTGGAAACTAAAGCAAAATATGAAATCCCAGGAATTGGTGGTCAGCGGGGTTATGTTTCTTTTGGTAAAGAGCATGCCAAAGGGCGTTCTGCAGGTGACTTAAAAGAGTTTTGGCATTTTGGTCAGTATGTTGATGCTAATTCAAAATACGCCTCAGAATACCCCGATAATGTTACGGTAGCTGAACTACCCCAATTCAATGCCACTGGAAAAGAGGCATATAGAATGCTAGAAAAAACAGGCATATATGTGCTAAGAGCTTTAGCCTTGTATATCGGTTTGGATGAGTTCTATTTTGACAATTACATTAAAGATGGTAACAGCATTCTACGTCCTATACACTATCCTCCAATCACAGACGAACCTAAAGATGGCGCCGTTCGTGCAGCAGCTCATGGTGACATAAACCTCATCACACTATTAATGGGTGCTCAAGGTAAAGGATTACAGGTACAAAATCATGAAGGCGAATGGATTGATGCTATGGCACAACCAGACGAATTAATGATTAATGTAGGAGACATGTTATCGCGTCATACCAATAACAAATTAAAATCTACTATTCATCAAGTGGTAAATCCGCCAAGAGAGTTGTGGGGAACCTCTCGTTTTTCTATTCCTTTCTTTATGCACCCTGTTAGCGATATGCCTTTGAATTGTTTAGAAAAGTGTATTGATTCCAATCATCCAAAAGGATTTGAGGACATTACTGCCGGAGCGTATCTAGACGAAAGACTAGTAGAACTCGGATTAAAAAAGAAATAAGGTTAATTCAATAATTTCATTAAAGACATTGAGTTTTACACTTAATGTCTTTTTTAGTTTTTAATAAAATAAAATGGATTTACAAGACCAATTAAAAAAACTATTCCCTGATCACGAACCGTTAAACGAACCTGAGGAAATAACCAATGCCAATCACGAGCTTTTTATTCAAAAAGAGCCGATGATATGTAAATACGAAAAACGCAAGGGGAAAGCCACTACAATAATTGAAGGATATGAAGGTAGTGATGAAGATTTCAAGCTATTAGCCAAAGAAATTAAGACAAAACTAAGTGTTGGTGGAACCTTTAAAGAGGGAGCTATCATTATTCAAGGAGATTACAGAGACAAAATAATGAACCTTCTCCAAGTGAAAGGATTCAAAACCAAACGTGTTGGAGGATAAAAACTAACAAAATAACGAATCATCATAATGATACAATCTTCAGAATTAATATTAAATCCGGATGGCAGTGTTTACCACTTAAATCTGAAACCCGAACATATAGCACATGACATTATATTTGTTGGGGATCAAAACAGAGTGGAAAAAATAACTCAGTTCTTTGACACGATTGAATATTCAACACAAAAACGTGAATTCAAAACACAAACAGGTTATTTTAAGGGCAAAAAAATGACGGTAATGTCTACCGGTATCGGACCAGATAATATAGACATTGTTATGAACGAATTGGACGCACTTGTTAATATCGACTTAAAAACACGTAAACCCAAAGAAATAGTAACCTCACTTAATATTATTCGGATTGGAACTTCGGGTTCTTTACAAGCGGATATTCCATGTGATAGTATCGTAATGAGTCAATACGGATTAGGATTAGACAATATGCTTCGTTCCTATTTAATCGATGGTATTTGTGAAACTGAAATGGAAGATGCCTTTATTAAACAAACCAATTGGGATTTAAGAAAAGGTCGTCCTTATGTCATTAAAGGAAGTACACTATTAGAGGCAAAATTGGAAAGTGCTAGTATTTACAAAGGATTTACAGGCACAGCAGGAGGCTTCTATGGACCACAAGGCAGAGTATTGCGTTTGGATATTCAAGACCCTTCATTGAACAGTAAGATGGACCGCTTTGAATATGACGGAATTAAAATGACCAATCTTGAAATGGAAACGGGAGCTATTTATGGCTTGGGTAAATTATTAGGACACGAATGCTTATCGTTAAATGCCATTATTGCCAATAGAGCTAATGGTACCTTCAGCGAAGACCCCTATAAAGCAGTTGATGCGCTAATCTCCTATACTTTGGATAAATTAGCAAACTGACTTACGCCTTTAATGTATGTGATTTGTAAAAGAAAAAAAAGCATGATGAAAGTACTACTAGAAACTGAAAGACTCCTTCTAAGACCTCTAGAAATCAAAGATGCAGTAGCTATGTTTACTATGGACCACAACCCCAATGTTCATAAATACTTATGGCAAACCCCAACGCAAAGTATAGAAGAAACGCTCCAAATCATTGAAAAAGTACAAGAGCAATATGTAAGGAATTCTATTGGAAGATTTGCGACCCTACTCAAAGAAACAGGTGAATTCATAGGTTGGACGGGTATCAAATTTGTTGATGACCATGTAGAAAACGGGAATTCTAATTTCTATGACTATGGATACCGTTTAAACGAAGCGTTTTGGGGTAAAGGCTATGCAACTGAAGCCTCGTTCGCTTGGTTAGCTTATGGTTTTAATCAAATGAAAATTGATAAAATGAATGCCTATACCCATCATGCCAATGCTGCTTCTAATTACATCTTAAATAAAATAGGAATGACCTTTATGGAAAGTTATCCCGATAAAGATGGTATTAATTGGAACTGGTGGCTTATGAATAACCCTAACGTATAGTACTATGAAACCTATAAAAATCATTGGTGTTCC
>CANFZC010000017.1 GCA_947451475.1 Flavobacteriaceae bacterium
ATTAATAAAACGGGAGTTGTATTGTTGGCCGTTATTAAATTTGTACTTTGAATCGCGCCCCACATCGAAACAACAGCATCTGGCTTGCCATTAAAATTTAAATAATTTCCAATATCTAGTGGTCCTAAATTTGGGGCAGTGTGCGTAAATGGGGGAGTAATGTTAGTATAGTTAACGGTTCCTGCTTGCGCAGGTATTTCGGAAGCTTCGTCTAAATAGATGGTGTGTAAACCAATGAAACTTCCAGCACTACTACCAACAAAATAAATTTTAGTAGGGTCAATGCCATATTCTGCGGCGTTTGCTCTTAAAAATCTGATGGCAGCCCTCCCGTCTTGTAATCCTCTATAAACCGCTCGAGTGGAATGAAGTTCTGTATTCCCCACTAAATTAAAACCCAATCTATAATCAATTGACGCGGTTACATACCCTTTTCTGGCTAATGTATCGCAAAGTGCTTTCATATCATCGGCAGTTCTATTTCCTAATAAAAAACCACCAGCATGAGCAAATACAACAGCAGGTCTAAGTGTAAATACATCTCCAGCGGGTTCATAAATGTCCATAAGTAGATCTTTAGTACTTGTACTTGATTCCACCGTATAGAGGGGACCAGTTATAGCTGGTGCCGTTCCGTAGACAATATTGGTAATAGGAATTGATGCTGGAAATAACGTAGTTGTATAGCGATGATTTTGCGACCAAGAAATAAAATGTAGCGTTATTAATGCAGTGAATGCTATTTTTTTCATAAGCAATTATTTTCTTGTCAAACTTAATTATTTTGTTTTACAATGCTAACTAGTATATAACTCTAACAAAACCAGACTTATGAAACATAAGTCTGGTTTTATATTTTATTAATTTCACACAGCTTTCGGTTCAAGTATATATACTCTGCGACTGCGACTGAAAACTGCGACTAGATAAGCCCTGCCTTTACTAAATACTCTGCAATTTGGATGGTATTAGTGGCGGCGCCTTTTCTAAGGTTGTCGGCAACGATCCACATGTTTAGGGTGTTGGGTTGGCTTTCATCGCGGCGGATGCGGCCTACGAACACTTCGTCTTTTCCGTGTGCGTATAGGGGCATTGGATAAGTAAAGGTATCGGTGTTGTCTTGTACTACTACCCCATCGGTATGGTGTAGGATGTTGCGCACTTCGTTGGTGTCAAAATCATTGGAGAACTCTACGTTTACGGCTTCACTGTGTCCGCCCACGATAGGCACACGTACAGCGGTTGCGGTTACGTTTATGCTGTCGTCTCCGATGATCTTTTTGGTTTCGCGTACCAATTTCATTTCTTCTTTGGTGTAGCCGTTGTCTTCAAACACGTCGCATTGCGGAATGGCGTTGCGGTGGATTTGGTATTTATAGGCCATTTCGCCTTGTTGACCGGCGTATTCGTTCTCCAGTTGTTGTACTGCTTTTACACCGGTTCCTGTGATGGACTGGTAGGTCGAAACAATGACACGTTTGATGTTGTATTTTTTGTGAAGGGGTGCTAAGACTAGGACCATTTGGATGGTCGAGCAGTTCGGGTTGGCTATAATCTTATCCTCTTTGGTTAGGGTGTTAGCGTTGATTTCAGGTACTACTAATTTTTTAGTAGGGTCCATTCGCCAAGCGGATGAGTTGTCGATAACGGTGGTGCCGGCTTCGGCAAATTTTGGTGCCCAAAGTAAAGAGGTTTCTCCTCCAGCCGAGAATAAGGCCACGTCAGCTTTCATATCAACAGCGGTTTGCATTCCTACTACGGTATATTTTTTTCCTTTGAATTCGATTTCCTTTCCGATTGACTTCTCCGAAGCTACGGGGATGAGTTCGGTTACTGGAAAATTTCTTTCGGCTAATACTTTAAGCATCACTTCGCCAACCATACCGGTTGCGCCAACAACTGCAACTTTCATATCTTTCTTTTTATTGATTTAGTATACTATTAAACACAAATGTATGTAGAAATTAGAAAATAGAATATAGAACACAGAAAAAAGACTTTGTGAGGTTTGTGAAGTTCTAGCTAGCCCCGATAGCAGCGGTACCGAAGTATAGCGGATAGCGGGACAAGAAGTTGTTAAGAAGGACAATTGTGCTGCTCCTAAAAAGAAAAACCGCCTCAATCAAGAAGCGGTTTAGTTAGAATATATACTGTAGCGGTATTATTTTTTCAGTAAGTCTCTGATTTGTATCAATAATTCTTCTTGGGTAGGGCCAGCAGGAGCGGCAGGCGCAGCTTCTTCTTTCTTTTTCGCGGCGTTCATTCCTTTGATTAGTAAGAACAGTACAAAAGCCACGATTACAAAGTTGATTACTGCCGAAATAAACAGGCCGTATTTTACTCCTCCTAGGGCAGTAAGTTCTTCGATTTTGCTCAAATTGGCTGCTTCTAAAGCGGGTTTAAGCAGTAAGGGTGTTATTACATCTTCGATGAAAGAGCTAACGATTTTGCCGAAAGCGCCTCCAATGATTACCCCGATGGCTAAATCGACTACATTGCCTTTCATGGCAAATTGCTTAAATTCTGAAATCATTCCCATAGTGTTCTGTTTTTATTTGGTTATAAAATTATAGAACTAAGATAAAAAAAAATTTAACAAATCAAATCAAAATGTTATTCTCTAAAGAAAACGCGTTTGACCCTTTGGGAGATGCTTGTTAGGATTTCGTATGGAATGGTGTGCAGTTGTTTGGCCATGTAGTTGACGGTAGGGTTTTCGCCGAATATATATACTGTATTCCCTTCTTTGCAGTCAATATTCGTAACGTCTACCATTAGCATGTCCATGCAAACGCTGCCTACGATAGGCGCTTTTTTGCCTTGAATGGTTACGTAGCCTACTTCGTTGCCCCAGCTTCTTCGGATACCATCGGCATAGCCTATAGGGATGGTGGCGATTTTGGTGGGTTGGGCAGCTACAAAGCGGCGTCCGTAGCCTACGCTTTCTCCGGCGTCTATGGTTCTGATTTGGGAGATGACCGATTTAAGAGTGCCCACTCTTTCCAATTCTTTTTGTTCGTTTTCGTCGTTGGAGATGCCGTATAAACCAATGCCAAGGCGAACCATGTCGTATTGTGCTTCGGGATAATTGGATATGCCGGAGGTATTTAACAAGTGGCGTATGGGTTTGATGTGCAAAGCTGCTAGGAGTTGGCTCGACAATTTTTCGAATAAGGCAATTTGTCCAATGGCAAAAGCATGGTGTTGCTTGTCATCGCTGGTCGCCATGTGGGACAGGACGCTGGCTATTTGGACCGTTTCGTTGCCTTTTAGGATTTGGATTAGTTCGTCTAGGTTTTCTTCTTCAAAGCCTAGGCGGTGCATGCCCGTATCCAGTTTGATGTGGATGGGGAAGTGCTTTAATTTCTTTTGTTCGGCTATTTTGAGGAAGGCTTTTAGGCCTTTTATGGAATAGATTTCGGGTTCTAACTGGTGTTGGATGATGGCTGCGAAACTGGTGGTTTCTGGGTTCATCACCATGATGGGTAAGGTTATACCAGCATTCTTTAGTGAAATCCCTTCGTCGGCAAAGGCTACCCCAAGGTAATTTACTCTGTGGTGTTCGAGTAGTTTGGCGATTTCGAAGCCGCCGTTGCCGTAGCCAAAGGCTTTGACCATGACCATCATTTTGGTTTTGGGCGCCAACTTCGTTTTGAAGAAATTGAGGTTATGACTGATGGCGTTTAGGTTGATTTCGAGTACCGTTTCATGTGTTTTCTCTTCGAGCATGGAAACGATTTCTTCGAAATGAAAATCACGTGCGCCTTTGATTAGTATGGTTTCGTTTTCAAAATTTAGGGTGTCGAATGCTGTTGTGAAGTCGGCCACCTTATTAAACGCAGTACTGTTTATGAATTTGGTTTTGTATTGGGCTATGGTTTCTCCTATCCCAATTACGCGGGTAATTTTGTTGGAGATGATGAGTTGGGAAACTTGTGAATATAATTCTTCATTGCTGAGGCCGCTTTGAAAAATATCCGACAGTATTAGTGTTTTTTTCTTGTGTTGCTTTTGGTTTTCTAAAAAGTCTAGGGCGATTTTTAGCGACTGGAAGTCGGAGCTGTAGCTGTCATCGATGAGTGTACAGTTGTTGATGCCGTTCTTTACTTTCAAGCGCATTTCCACGGGATAGAGTAAGGCCATGCGTGTTTGAATCACTTTGTGGTTATAGCCAAAATAGAGCATGACCATCATGCAATGAATGGCATTTTCTACCGAGGCTTGGTCTTGAAAGGGAATGGTTATGGGATAAGTATCTTCTTGGTAGGTAACCTGCAATTCGGTTAATTCCCCTAGATTTTTCTTGGTGATGAATACCTCGGCGCTTTTATCATCAGAGCACCAGCTGAATGTTTTAATCTTTGGATTTAGAAAAGCACTTATGGTTTTGTTTTTGTTTAATATGAGTACGTTTACGGAGGTGAAAAGCTTTAGTTTTTCTTTTATTTTTTCACCTACGCTTGAAAAACCCTCGTCATGGGCTGAACCTATGTTGGTTAAAATGCCAATGGTCGGGTGAATGATTTTCTGCAGTTTTTCCATTTCGTTGGTAGTGGAAATTCCGGCTTCAAAGATTCCGAGATTGTGTTTTTCGTTGATGCCTACTATAGACAGGGGTACTCCGACTTGAGAGTTGTAGCTTTTTGGGCTACGGATGATATTGTAATCAGGGCTAAGCAAGAAATTCAGCCATTCTTTAATGATGGTTTTTCCGTTGCTACCGGTGACTCCGATGATGGGAAAGTCAAATAGGCTGCGGTAGTAGGCTGCGAATTTTTGGAGCGCCTCTAGGGTATTTTCTACGATTAGAAAGTTGGCTTTCCCGCTAAATCCCTCAGGGATGTGGGTGACCACAAAGTGCTGTACCCCTTTAAAAATGAGTTCTTCTATGTATTTATGACCGTCGTGGTTTGGACCTGTGAGGGCAAAGAACAAGGTATTGGCATCGTTTTGCAGGGAACGGCTGTCGATGGAGATATAATCAATTACGGTTGCCTCATTTTGTCCAATCCATTGGGCTTTAATGATGGGGACAATATTTCGTATCGTTAGTATCAAAGTGAGGAGGAATTAATCTTCTTTGGATAAATGTTGAGGGTCTTTGACCTCCATGTTTTCGCGCATGGCTTTAAAATAGGCCGCTCTGCTTAGGGGTTCGTATTCTTCGGTTTCTCCTAGCAATACTAATTTGTCGCTATCGGTTTTTCTGAAGCTATAGTGGGCTAGGTTACCTGTATGGGTGCAAACGGCGTGTACTTTGGTCACGTATTCAGCAGTTGCCATAAGGGCTGGCATGGGTCCGAATGGATTTCCTTTGAAGTCCATGTCTAGTCCGGCAACGATGACGCGGATACCTGAGTTGGCCAAGTCGTTACAAACAGCAATGATTTCATCGTCAAAAAACTGGGCTTCATCAATGCCTACTACATCACATCCTTGGGCCAAAATGCGGATGTTGGCAGCGGCGGGTACTGGAGTGGAACGTATTTCGTTTTTATTGTGAGACACTACCATTTCTTCGTCATAACGCGTATCAATGGAAGGCTTGAAGATTTCCACTTTTTGCTTGGCAAATTGGGCTCTTTTTAGTCGGCGAATCAACTCTTCGGTTTTGCCCGAAAACATCGAACCGCAGACTACTTCAATCCATCCAAATTGTTCTTTATGATTTACTGTATTTTCGAGAAACATTTTGTAATTTGCTACCTTTAAAATTTGAATAGTTTCGTTACTTTGTAACGATTACCAATCGACCTAATTTTTTTCTATTTTTACGTCGATTCAAATGTAGAAAAATTTAATCAAGGTTACTTCTTCCTTTGGCTAAATAAATTCACGAAGGAGCAAAATAGTATATAAAAAACGCCGAGTTACTATAATTTTAAAGGTATGAAAAAAAGATTAGAAGCCGAATTAATCAGCATTGCGCACCGAGTTCTAAAACTGAAAAACAAATCGGAAGTTGATCAATTGTATAAAGAGACTCAAAAATTATATGAAACCCTCTCCGTTTTAAAATTTTATCAGGACAGCTTTGAGCAGGTTAAAGAAGATGTATCGTTGGAAGTGTTAGAGGAAAAACTAGCGCAACTATTGGCGGATGCTCCCGAGGAGTCTGCTGTAGAGGATGAGGCTAGTGTTGAGACCGAACTGGAACCAATCGAAGTGCAAGAGGAAGAAGTTCAAGAACCTATTGTAGCAGAAGAAACTGAGGAAGAAGAAACCCCGGAGGCTACTCCAGAGGAGGAAGCCCTTACCGAAGAAGAGACCGTTGTGGCTGAAGTTGAAGAAGAGGAGCAACCTGTCTTGGCCTTTCAGCCGATCTTTAGTTTGGATCATGAAGCTGAAGAAGAAACGGAAGAAGAGGAAGTTATAGAACCTGCGGAGACCGCTTCTGAAGTGACTCCTGAAACTACTAAAGTAGTTTTGGAAGAGTTTTTGGGTGAAAGCTATGTGGACCCCGTTTTTGTGAAACCAAATGAGGTGAGTTTGTTCGCCAATTCTACTGAAGAGGTGCCTTCGTTTAAATCGCCTGTCGTAAATGATTCGGCTAAATCTATTGCTATTGGGTTGAATGACCGCATAGGTTTTGTAAAACATCTGTTTGATGAAAGTAACGAAGATTTTAACAGAGTATTGTCGCAATTGAATTCGTTTGACAGTTTTGATGAAGCCAAAAACTTTATTGACGACATGGTAAAACCTGATTATAACAATTGGCAGGGCAATGAGGACTATGCTGAGCGTTTTATGGAGTTGATTGAGCATAAATTCCAGTAATGGGTAAATTGTATATTGTTCCCACGCCTATTGGCAATCTTGAAGACATGACGTTCAGAGCGATTACCGTTTTGAAGGAAGCTGATTTGATATTGGCGGAAGACACGCGCACTAGTGGAAAACTGCTTAAGCATTATGATATTGCGACCCATATGCACAGTCATCATATGCACAATGAGCACAAAACCGTAGAGAATTTAATTAAACGATTACAAGCAGGTGAGACAATTGCTTTGATTAGTGATGCGGGTACGCCTGCCATTTCTGATCCAGGGTTTTTATTGACTCGAGCTTGTGTGGAACATCATATAGAAGTGGATTGTTTGCCGGGTGCTACCGCTTTTGTTCCTGCTTTGGTCAATAGTGGTTTGCCCAATGATCGTTTTGTCTTTGAAGGGTTTTTGCCTGAGAAGAAAGGGAGACAAACTCGGTATTTGGCTTTAGCTGAAGAATCCCGGACGATGATATTTTATGTTTCCCCTCATAAATTGGTTAAGACCTTAGCCGAGTATGTACAGTATTTTGGGTCAGATCGACCGGTATCGGTTTCTAGAGAACTTTCTAAGCTGCATGAAGAAACGGTGCGAGGCACTGCTGCTGAGGTATTACAACACTTTGAAGCCAAACCTCCGAAAGGAGAAATTGTTGTGATCGTTGGAGGTAAAGTTTCAGAAGCTAGAAACAAGAAGCCAGAAGCAACCTGATTGCCGGCAGGCAGGGAGGCAAGGGAGGAATATGCGAACGCTCCTCTACTTCACTTCTAAATCGGTAAAGGCGAAACTTTTTCCACTGAACAATCCTTTGTCTGATAATTTTAAGTCAGGAATCACTAACAAAGCCATAAACGAAAGCGTCATGAACGGGGCTTTTAAGGTACTGCCTAATTCTTTGGCCATAGCGTCTATTTCTTGATAACGGTGTCCGGCTTCCCAACCATCTTGGTCACTCATGATGCCTGCAACGGGTAGCGCTAACGCTTTGGTGGACGTTCCATTGACGGCGCAAATTCCGCCCGTATTAGCGATGATTAGATTTACGGCATTTACTATTTCGTCATCCGAGGTCCCGACGACTACTATGTTGTGACAATCGTGTGCCACTGAGCTGGCAATAGCACCTTTTTTTAAACCAAAGTTTTTAATGAACCCAATGGCAGGAGGGGTATTGGCATAGCGGTTGACCACGGCCATTTTTAAGATGTCATCGGCTACGTTGGCCACTAGTTTTCCGTTTTCTAAGAATGCTGCGTGGTGGATTTCATTGGTGATTAATTGCCCTTCCAAGGCTTCAATGACTCGGATGGTTTTGGCCGTACTTGGCAGTTCAAAATCTTGAACTGTTTTTGCAGCAGTATTGAAATTGTTGGGTTTGTCGAAGTCCACGTGTTTAATAAACGATTTGCCTTCCTCTGCCACTAGTTCCCCGTTGATGTAGGTTTGTTTTAGTTTGAAATGTGTTAAATCTTCTACTATTATGAAGTCGGCCGCTTCATTTACTTGTAGTGTGCCCACGTTCATGTTATAATGATGCACCGGATTGAGGCAAGCTGCTTGTAGGACTTTGAAAACGTCTATGCCTTTGGCTACGGCTCGTGCGCAGAGTTGGTTTATATGCCCCAAAATCAAATCATCGGGATGTTTGTCGTCAGAGCAGAACATCATGTTTTGGTAATTGTCGGGCAGTAAATCGATTAGGGCGTCAAAGTTTTTGGCGGCACTGCCTTCCCGAATGAGTATTTTCATGCCTAGGGATAGTTTTTCGGCTGCTTCCTCGTAGGTAAAACATTCATGGTCGGTCGAGATGCCTGCTGATATGTATTTGCGTATCGGTTCGCCTCGCAGTCCGGGGGCATGCCCGTCTACTGGTTTCCCGAAATGTTTGGCCCAAGCGATTTTCTTTAGGACTTCTTCGTCGTCAAACAATACGCCAGGGTAATTCATCATTTCGGCTAAGTAGTAAATGTCGGGGTGTGCCATTAGTTCTTTGATTTGCTCGGAGTCGATTACCGCTCCTGCAGTTTCAAAAAACGTGGCAGGTACACAGGAAGGTGCGCCAAAGTGGAATTTGAAAGGTACTTTTTTTCCGTTATCAATCATGTAATACACACCGTCTTTTCCTAGAACATTGGCGATTTCATGTGGGTCGGATATTGTTGCTACGGTACCGTGCAATACCGCTATTTTGGCAAATTCGGAAGGGACTAGCATGGAGCTTTCAATGTGGATGTGCGCATCGATGAATCCCGGGAGGATGTAGTCTTTTACATTATGTTCTTTTTCCGTCAGGGCCACAATTTTGCCATTGGCTAAGGAAACTTCTCCTGAATAGATACGTTTGTTTCGGATGTCGACGATTTGTCCTTGAATTTGCATTTTGTATTACTTTTATGCTTCAAATTTAGCGAATATATATCAAGGATTGTTTACTCTGCAGCCACGAATTCACGATTGTTTTTTGTAGTATTTTTTATATCTTTGGTGTTTTAGATGCGGTATGATAATTAGTTGCTATTCTCCTAAATAAATCTAATAACTCATAACTCATAATTTATAATTCATAACTCAAAATGCGCTGGACTCTTAAACCTAAACCCGATTCTGAAAAAGTAAACGCTTTGGCGGTACAGCTTAATGTTGAGGAGCTCATTGCTGCGCTTTTGGTACAAAGGGGAATAGAAACCTTTGAGCAAGCGCGTCAGTTTTTTAGACCGAGTTTGGCCGATTTACACGATCCCTATCTGATGAAAGATATGGACAAAGCGGTAAATCGCATAGAAACGGCTATAGCTAATCGAGAAAACATATTGGTTTTTGGGGATTATGATGTGGATGGGACTACGGCAGTTTCGTTGGTCTCCAGCTATTTGAAAAGTTATTATCCTAATGTGGCTACTTATATCCCGGACCGTTATGATGAGGGTTATGGGATTTCTTATAAGGGGATAGACTTTGCCGAAGACAATGAATTTACGTTGATTATCGCCTTGGACTGCGGGATAAAGTCGGTTGACCATGTTGCCTATGCTGCTGAGCGAAACATTGATTTTATTATATGCGACCACCACCGTCCGGGACCTACTTTGCCAGAGGCGGTAGCGGTTTTGGATCCTAAACGGGAGGATTGTACGTATCCTTATGATGAATTGTGTGGTTGTGGGGTTGGCTTTAAATTGGTTCAAGCTTTGGCAGCACATCGAAACCAAACGATTGAAGATTTAACGATGTACTTGGATTTGGTAGCCACTGCCATTGGGGCCGACATTGTCCCTATAACAGGGGAGAATAGGACCTTGGCCAAGTTTGGATTAGAGGTCATAAACACCAGTCCGAGACCCGGGATAAAAGCGTTAATACAGAATGTCAAGAAAAAAGTATTGACCATCACTGATGTGGTATTTATTATTGCTCCTAGAATTAATGCCGCAGGCAGAGTTAAACATGGGAATGAGGCGGTTGCTTTATTAACGGAGTACGATCTAGACCAAGCGGAGCAGTTTGCTTCAGAAATTGAACAATACAATACGGATCGCAAGGATTTGGACAAGCAAATCACGGTTGAGGCCCTTTCGCAAATAAAAGAAAATAACGAAACGGAGCGGTTTACGACCGTTGTTTATCGTGAGCATTGGCATAAAGGGGTGATTGGAATTGTGGCTTCCCGCTTGACGGAGACCTACTATCGCCCTACTATAGTATTTACAAAAAGCGGTGATAAATTGGCTGCTTCTGCGCGATCGGTAAAAGATTTTGATGTCTACAATGCGCTTGAGGCTTGTGCAGCCCATTTAGAACAGTTTGGGGGGCATATGTATGCTGCAGGAATGACTTTGAAGGAGGAAAAGTATATTGCCTTTAAAACAGCCTTTGAACGCGTTGTACAAGAGACCATTTCTCCTGAATTACTTATTCCTGAGGTTTTGGTTGATGCTGAAATAGGCTTAACGGATATCAATGACAAGTTGATTCGCATTTTGACTCAGTTTGAGCCTTTTGGTCCTGGAAATATGACGCCTGTATTTATGACTAAAGGAATGAAGGACAGTGGTTATGCAAAGGGAATAGGTGTAGACGAAGACCATCTAAAATTGTTTGTAAAACAAAATGGTTCGCCGGGATTTGGGGCAATAGGTTTTGGGTTGGGAAACAAATTAGATTTGGTTAAAAATCAAGCTCCGTTTGATGCGGTCTACTGCATTGATGAAAACGAATTCAATGGGAATGTATCGGTGCAGTTGCGTTTGAAGGATTTGAAATAATTAATATTCTTTCAACTCAAAAGAAGTTCCATCAAATACACCATAGGTAAAATAGCCTATCCAGTCTCCTAGATTTACATATTCGGCATTTTCAGCTATTTTCACCACCATAGGAAGGTGACGATGGCCAAAAACCAGATAATTATAATGTTTGGATTCTAATTTTCGTTTGGAGTATTGTATGAGCCATTCGTTTTCTTCTCCTAAAAATTTGACATCGGCTTCGCCGGATATTAATTTGTTTTTTACGGAAAGGTATTGGGCCAGTTTCATGCCAATATCGGGATGTAACCAGCGGTAGAGCCATTTGGAAAACGGACTGGTAAATACTTTTTTCATGCGTTTATAGCCTTTGTCACCTGGGCCTTTACCGTCCCCGTGGCCGATTAGAAACGTTTTCCCATTGAATTCATATTCTTGATTGTCATGGTAAACAGGGATGTTTAATTCTTTTTGGAAATAATCGTTCATCCACAAATCGTGGTTGCCTACAAAGAAATAGATGGGAATACCACTATCGCGGATTTCGGCTAACTTGCCTAATACTCTCACGAAGCCTTTGGGTACTACGGTCTTATATTCAAACCAAAAATCGAATAAATCGCCCAAAAGGAATATGGCTGCTGCATCAACTTTCACTTCATCTAGCCAAGCCACAAACTTTTGTTCGCGCGGAAAGCTAGCTTCTGGCGTTGGAGCTCCAAAGTGTTGGTCGGAGGCAAAGTATATTTTTTTATTGGGAGAAAGTGTCATTAAACGATGAGGTTAAGGATTGTCTGAGGCATACCATTCCGCAAAGGAAGTATCTGTTTCTTGTAATTTTAGAGAATGGAGATTAATGCCCTCTGGCAGTCGGCTTATTATTTTTTGAGCAAAGTCAGTCACCATATTTTCACTCGTGGGTTGGTATTCTACTAAAATCACGTGATGCCCACGGCTTTTTAGTTCGTTGGCCAATTCAATATGCGGTGTGTTTTGATTGAAAACGGTGGCGTGATCAAATAAATCTACAATTTCCTCTTTTACAATTTTCTTCAAATCGGAAAAATCGATCACCATTCCGTACTTCACATTGGAGGTATCGGATATCGGTTTGCCGATTACAGTTACTGAAAGTTTGTAGCTATGACCGTGGACGTTTTTGCATTTTCCATCGTAACCATAAAGGGCGTGTCCGGTTTCGAAAGAAAATTGTTTGGTGATTCTGATGTTACTCATAGAAGTATATTAAGGGACAAATTTAGTAAAATATCACTATTCTTCGTTTTGTCTTTTTTTGGCTCGACTGTACATATAATACGCGGCTCCAACAATAACGGCAAAAGGTAAAATATTTCCAATCCATACCCCTATTAAATAACCAGCATCGGGAGCATGTTTAATTTTTTCGTTAACGTCTACCTGTTGAAGGAGTGCTATTAGGCTCATACGGCTCTGTTTTGGTTAGGCAAATTTACGTAAAAAAATAAAGGCTGCCTTTTGAGCAGCCTTTATTTTATAGGATGTATCGTTTTATGGGTTTTGTTCGAAGGTTTGCACTTCGTTTTTGTCAGCTGCACGAGCATTTAAGGCTAAATTATCGGCATTCACAAGCACCGCTACAAAGCTTACATTGTCTGGATTCGAAACACTTGCAGGCATTGGGATAGTGAATGATTTAGTAAGGGTTTGCCCTATACTAGTAGCCTCTGTAATTGGGTCTCCTAATAAGTCGGTTACATTATGTCTAAGCACATGATTGTGTTCGTAAGTTGGTACAGGATTAATGTTGCCAAAATAAGACGTATAGTTTGCCTGTGAATGGATTAAATGGTTTTCTAAAACGTATACTACTAATTTTAATCCAGTATAGTTTTGAGCAAACTTCATGTTTACGTCTAGATTTATTGTTCCGTTCGCAACAGTTGAAGAAAGGGCTAAGCCTAAACCCGCATTGTTTCCTGTTAGTGCTTTTGCTTGTGCTAAGTTAGACGGTTCTGGTGATGACCAAACGATTGTTCTGTTTAATCTGGATTGTGGCAATTGAAGATCATAATCTGGCATAATCAAATCTTTCAATGGTTGGAATCCTGGAAAATGGTAGGGGTCATTTCCGTTGTGAATGGCTATGGAAACTACTTTGTCTGATTGCTCATACATTTGGTCAATGGCATAGGCCACACGGGTACAGTTGCCACACCAAGTGCCAGTATAATCTTCTAATAACACACGTTGTTTGAAAAACCCAGAAACTGGAGGAGCTGTTTCGCTGCTATCAGGAAGGTTTTCAATCACTTTAGTATCGCTACATGAAAATAGAATCGATAAAAGTGTTAACGATAAAAGGAATTTAATTTTGGTCATTGTGTAGCGTTATTTGGATACGCAAATAAAATAAAAAAACTTTAAAGTTTGAGTTATTATTTCGTTATTTGTAGAAACAATTTAAACTAAAATGAAAAATCTATTACCCTTATTTTTACTTTTCGTTGGTTTTACCGCGATGGCTCAAAAACAAATGCCAAATGTTTCATTGTCAGACCTTGATGGAAAAAAAGTTTCTATTGCGGCTGATTTTATGGAAAAAGATAAAATTTATATTTTTTCGTTCTGGGCTACCTGGTGTACACCCTGCATCAGTGAATTAGACGAAATGAATGATATGCAAGAAGAGTGGAAAAAAAGTTTGCCTATTGAAATCATAGCCGTAGCGACGGATGATTCTAGAACTCAAAAGAGAATAAAGCCTTTAGTGAATGGTAAAGCATGGGATTATAAAGTGCTAGTCGATAGTAATCAAGAGCTGAAAAGAGCTTTAGGAATTGTTAATATTCCGTATACCGTCGTTGTTAAGAACGGTGTGATTGTTCATATACAAAATGGTTATGTGCCCGGAAGTGAGAATGAATTATTCAATAAATTAAAGACCCTATAATCCATGAAGAAGTTTTTTATAATTGGATTACTGGGCTTTGCGGGAGCTGTTGCAGCACAAGAAAAGGGTACCGTTTCAGGAGGATATGAAACCAATGCACAATGGTATTTAAATGACAAATGTTTGTTTAATGAAGAGCTTGTTAGGGTTACTCATCCTGATAATCCGCTTCGTTCCAACAATTACTTGTTTGTTAACTATAAAATAAAGAATTGGGCTTTTGGTATTCAGGCAGAGGCCTATGAGCAGCAGGCTTTATTGAATTACAATCCGAAATATAAAGATGCCAATGTGGCTACTTATTTTGCCCAATACCAAAATGACAAAATCGACGTAACTGCCGGTTATTTTTATGAGCAATTTGGAAGTGGATTATTGTTAAGAACATGGGAAGACCGTGCTTTAGGTATTAACAATGCCTTGCGAGGATTGCGTTTCATTTATAAGCCGACAAAATACTTTACCTTAAAAACATTGTATGGTCAACAGCGAACTGGATTTGATGTTTCGGAAGGGAAGATATACGGAGCTGACGCAGAACTTACCCTTTCGGATGTATTTAAATTTGAAAAGGATGAATTGATTTTTGGATTTACATACGTAGGTAGAGATGAAAAGACGACTATAGTGGATCCCAAATTTAATAATTTGACCAATGCTTTTGCTGGAAGATTAAACTACACGCACGATTCTTTTTATTGTTCGACCGAGTATGATTTTAAATCAGAAGATGCTGTAGTACAAATTAATAATCAAATAGATAATAATCTAATTAAGCCAGGAAGTGCTCTTTTGCTAAATATGGGGTATTCTAAGAAGGGGTTTGGTATAGACGGTACATTTCGTAGGTTGGAGAACATGAGTTTCTTTTCAGAACGAGACGCAAAAGGAAATCCCTACAATGATATGATTATGAATTATTTGCCTAGTTTAACGAAACAGCATCACTATAATTTAGCGAATATCTATGTATATCAGGCACAACCAAATGTAATTATTAGTGATTTGACCAATGCTAAGGCTGGTGAAATTGGGGGGCAAGTAGATTTATTCTACGACTTCAAAAAAGGAACAGCTCTAGGAGGTAAGTATGGTACCAAAGTAGCCTTAAACTTTGCTCAGTATCATGGTTTGGGAGGCACGTTTTACTTATTCTCGCCGCAGGACTACACCACAGATTTCATGGGATTTGGAAAAAAATATTTCTCCGATGCTAACATTGAAATTACAAAGAAATGTAATGAAAAGTGGCAGTTTGGAATTAGTTATATCAATCAATACTATAACAAAAAGCGAATTTCAGAAACCTACGGTGAAATTAAAACGAATATTATTGGAGCAGAATCGACTTGTAAGTTTGGCAAAAACAAATCGGTTAGGGTTCAGGCAGAGCATATGTGGGCAAATAGCGATAAAAAGAACTGGGCCAGTCTATTAACTGAATTTAATTTAGGGACAAAATATAGCATGTATGTTACCGATATGTACAATTATGGCAACGATGATTCTAGGCTTAGAACGCATTATTATGGAATAGGTAATTCCTTTAGATATAAATCGACTCGAATTGCTTTGGCTTATGGAAGACAAAGAGGAGGATTAGTTTGTGTGGGTGGTGTTTGTCGAAATGTTCCTGAAAGCACAGGATTGTCTTTGTCTTTAAATACTAGTTTCTAACAAAATAGCTGAGAAGCACAAATAAAAAAGCCCCATCATTCGATGGGGCTTTTTTTATAATCAAAATGTTTTATTTTTTGACAACTTTCAGCGAAGCTTTTTTGCCTTCATCAGTTGTGAAACTCACGATATAAACTCCAGTGGTTATGTTTGAAACATTAGTGTTGTTATATCCTGTTGTATATCGAGTACTTGAAATAAGTCTTCCATTGATATCAAATACTTCTGATTTCCCGCCTGCAGTAGCCTCAAATTCTATTTGAGAATCAACCAAGGTAGCTTTAAGTGTTATTCCTGCATTTTTCAAATCATTGAAACTTGGAGTACTTAAAGTAGGGTCGTATTTGTAGGTAAAAGTAATAGGAGTACCTGTCTCAGCGCCAAAGGTATTAATCATATAAAACTTTAGCACATATTCAACTGGATCAGTACCGTTGCCTGCATAACCGTTGATAAAATGGTCAAAGTTTCCATTTTGACCATTAGCTGGTATTACAGAATAAGAAGGACTTCCACTTGGATAATAGCTTCCAACAGTTATGGTGCCAACGCAAATTGGGTCGATGCAAAATTGTAGGTTACTACCTGTAGCATTCGTCATGCTTAATAACTTCATTCTAACATTGATGTTGCTAGCAGAACTGTTGTAGATTTTTAATCCTAAATAAGCAGGGTCTGAGGAGCTTGCGTCAGTAAAATTTCCTAATGCTGAATACGTTAAAATATCTCCGGTGTTAATTGGAGTACCATCCAACTTCTTCATTGTCATTTGCGAAAATGACAATGAAGAAGTAAGACAAGCTACTAAAAAAAGAACTTTTTTCATAGGGTACTTTATGATGATTTATAAAATTATTTTACCAATAAATGTTTGCTGTATGAAGTGTTACCCGTTGCAAAATTTACAATGTACTCTCCAGTAGCCATTCCTTTGGTAGAAATTGTTAATGATTGGTTGTCGTTAACTTCTTTTTGTTTTACAGTTTGAACTGCTTTACCAGACATGTCATAAATCGTAACATTGTACATTCCACCTTTTAAATTGTTGATGGTGAAATATTCTGTTGCTGGATTTGGATAAAGTGTTACTGTAGGTCCTACTTGGTTGTGGTTAACAGCTAAGGTTGCTAATGGAAATGATTTAGCATTCACTACTTCACCAGTTTCTTGATCAATTAACACTAATACACCATGCATATTGTCAATGATACTAGTATCTGGAATTGTATAGTTAAATGTATAGCTTACTGTTTGTCCGTCAGTAATAGAAGCTGGGACAGAATCAACTTGTCCGTCGTAACCCCCTACTAAATCTCTAGCCACGTGATTGTAAACCATATCAGCTGCAGGTACTGGATCTGTTAACGACTCATAACCACCCATAATAGTAGTTCCTCCTGAGTAGTAGTTGTGTTGGTCATAACTTGTGTCAGCACCAGTTATGTTATCTTCAGAAATAATAACTCCTAATCTGTAGTTAGCATTTGCAAATACCGTTCTAAAGGTTGCCATTGCATTGATAGTGATGTCAGAACCGTTCACTTCGCCATTTGCCTCTAAGCTAACAGGGGTGGTTAATACTTTTCTTGTATTTAAATTGGAAGTCATAGTAGCTTGACTAACGTCAGCACCTTTTACTACACGGTCGACATTCATTCCAGGGAAACTAGAAAAACCAGCTCCGTTATCATATTCAGTTAATGTCATTGGGTCTTGATTATGAACTGCTACTCCAATGAATTCTGTTGGATAAGTAGTATCCATGTAAGCCATGGCTACCATTCCTCTTGGACACCATCCACACCATGTTCCTGTACCTTCTTCAAATAAAACTCCTTTTGGAGAAACTTGACTTACCGTATTGAATTTTTTTGTAGACGAATTGTTCGCCATTACTGGGTCAGCGTTTCCATTAACTGCGGTGATGGTTAAGTCTAAATTTTTCTCAACTACACTTGAATAATTTACTTTAGTTGGGTGAACTACAGTAGTGCTAGTGGCTCCAACGGCAATATTTTTATTGATGGTACTAATATGGTCATTAGTTCCGTCGTTCCAGTTAACAGTTAAATTTGTAATCGCATTAACTCCTGTGTTTTTAACGGTTAACGTTAAGGTGTTGTCAGTGTTTTGTAAACTGTAACGGTTTAATTTAGCAGATACTAAAGAAGCATCATTATTAGCTAAACTTTTGATTACAACATTGTCAAGAACTAAGTAATAAGCGTCAGTACAACTATAATGTCTGAAAGAAATATATACTGTTTGTCCAATGTAAGAAGTTAAATTGAAAAATTTATTTGCTAAAGTTCCATTGGCAACTGTTGTTTCAAAGATAGGGGTAGCTGCCGCTACGTCTGCAGGGTCGTTAGAAGTAGTAATATAAACTGCATAATGTTCAGCAGGGTACGTTCCATTTACTATTTGATCATAAAACAAATAAATATTAGGGTCAGTTATACCACTTAAATCGATTGCTGGAGAAGTAACTATATTGTCTGGTGTTAATGCAACCGGAGTGTTACCATCATAAGAGAATGACACTAAAGCACCGTTTCCAAAAATTCCGTTAATTGAAGAGGCATTAAGCACATCCCAATTGAAACCGTCACCGTCAGAATCAGTAGCAGTCCAGCCGCTTAAATCACCTGATTCAAAGTCTTCAGAATAATACGTTGTTTGTGCAAAACCACACAAAGAAGTAAATAAAAGGGTTAATAGTAAAGTAGTTTTTTTCATAGATAAAGTATAGTTAATAGTTGTTAAATAAATTTGTTTATAAAAATAAATGCAAGTATACTAAAAATAGTTGAATCTAATCGATTGCGGTTTAAGTATTTATTGATTTTTTTATTTTTTTTAAATTTCCAACAAAAAGTCTATATTTGCCGTCATACTAATGGGGGATTAGCTCATTTGGCTAGAGCGTCCCGATGGAATCGGGAAGGTGATCTTTCTACAATACAAATATGGGGATGTAGCTCAGTTGGCTAGAGTGCTTGACTGGCAGTCAAGAGGTCGTGGGTTCGAGCCCCATCTTCTCCACAAAAAAGCCGTCTAGTTGTACAACGAGGCGGTTTTTTTATTTTCCTTCTTTCAGATCCGATGCTACTTTTTCTAATTCGGCGTACCAATCTTCACCAAATTTTCTGATCAACGCTTCTTTCACAAATTTATAGACAGGAACTTCTAATTCTTTTCCTAACGAACAGGCGTCATTACAAATATCCCAGCGGTCATAATTCACAGCCGAAAATTCGCTAAAATCTTTTACTCGAATGGGGTATAAGTGACAAGAAACGGGTTTTTTCCATTGGATGATTCCTTGATTATAAGCTTGTTCAATTCCGCAAAGTGCTGTTTTACCGTCAAAGATGACATAGGCACAATCTTTATTATCAATTAAGGGTGTTTCTAAATCTTGGTCAGTTCCTACTACCCAAGTACCTAATTTTTCAATAGCATCTATACCTTCTTTTCTTAAAAATGGTTTGACTTTTGTATAGATTTCTTCTAATATACTTGTTTCTTCCTTACTAAGTGGCGCTCCTGCATCACCGTCTACACAACAGGCACCATGACATGCTGAAAGGTTGCACACAAAATCTTTTTCAAGTATATCTTCAGAAACGATTGTTTTTCCTAGTTGGAACATAAGTATTAAATTATGGCACCAAAAGTACAAATCAAAATTGGCTTGTGAGTAGTATTAAAAAGCTAATTTTGTAAAAAAGTTAAGGTTATGAATATAGATTTTAGAGAAATAGCTACGGCGACGATGGTGCTTTTTGCTGTGATTGATATAGTGGGTAGTATCCCAGTGATTATAGATTTAAGAGGTAAGTTTGGTCATATTCAATCTGGCAAAGCCTCTGTGGTTTCTTTAGGAATCATGATTGCTTTTTTATTTGTAGGCGAAGAAATATTAAAATTGATAGGAATTGATGCCAATTCATTTGCTGTTGCTGGTTCGTTTGTTTTGTTTTTTTTGGCATTAGAGATGATTCTTGGAATTCGTTTATATAAAGAAGACAAAGCCACTTCAGCCTCAATAGTACCCATTGCTTTTCCATTAGTGGCAGGTGCTGGGACGATGACAACTCTTTTATCATTAAGAGCCGAATTTCAATCGGTAAATATCATCGTAGCTATTTTTTTGAATATTATATTGGTCTATATCGTATTAAAATCTTCTTCAAAAATTGAAAAATTGTTAGGAGAAGATGGACTGAACATCATCCGAAAGGTTTTCGGAATTGTGCTTTTAGCCATTGCTGTTAAATTATTTGCGGCTAATGTTAAAGGACTCTTTGCATAACATCAAATTTTAGTATTTTTGTCTTCTAAATGCACTTCATGAAAACTTTTACAAACATTCTTCTTTTTATAGCCATTACTTTAATCGTAGTTAATATTTTTCTAATCGATTACAACAAACCATTCGAAGGAAACAGTATGGTGGCCCTCATAGGTGTTGTAGCCTCTTTTTGTGCGGTTTTAATTCTTCTAATTTTTAAAATGTCGAAAAAAATCGAAGAAAAGCTAAAAAACTAAACATGTTTGATGTATTAATTATTGGTGGTGGTGTTTCGGGCATGTCGTGTGCTATGGTGCTAGGATCGGCAAAGAGTAAACCTTTTGCTGTTGATAAAAAAATAGGCGTCATTATACATCAAAAAAACTCATCTCTTCAAGATGCTTTATTTAATAATGCCTACGGGATTTCTGCTGGAAAACTTGGTGCTGAATTATTGACTGAAAGTGTTTCTCAATTAAACCATTTATACCCGCATGTTACTCAAATTCCCGAAGAAAAAGTTATGCAAATTAAAGGAATAGTAGGTGATTTTACCGTTCATACCAATAAGCATATTTATCAAACAAAAACAGTGGTGATTTGCGTAGGTGCCGGTAATCCTTTTACTATTGAGGGATTGGATAAATATGTGATGCCTCATCAAAAAGTGGTAGCTGAGAAAAGCAGAATTCAACTTAAAAATACAGACCATAAAGTTACCGAAGGTATTTACGTTGCAGGGACTCTTGCGGGTTGGCGAAGTCAATTAGCCATAGCGGCGGGAAGTGGGGCTGCAGTTGCGACCGATATATTAACCTTATGGAATAATGGTATACATGTTCAAGTGCATGACAGTATTCGGAGGTAGGTTACTTTAAAATCGCGTTTAGCATAGGGTCGTCTTTTAACAAAATTGAGTAGTAAAGTTTGTCCCCGTATAATTGCTTAGCAAATTCAGCTAAAAGGTGTTTTTTTACCAAAACTTTGTTGTTTAGCAGTTTTATTTCTAAGCCATTATTTTTCAGATAACTCTCGAACGTCTTCACATAAGTGTCTTTGTTTAGCAGGCTAGCTGACAAGGAGTCAAAATTAATTCCTTTAAAAAAGTTTCGGTTTTTGTCGATCTGTTCGAATACAAAATGACTAACAACTCCAGAATTTAAAATATAGGCTAAATTTTCTTCTCCTTTTTTTACTTCAAGGGGAACAAAAACATCTGGTACTATTCCGCCTCCGCCGTAAACAACTCTTCCTTTTTTGGTTTTAAATTTCAATGAGTCGGCGACTTTTATTTTGTCTTTGGCATATAATTCACCGCTTTCGAAACGATTTTCAAAATCGTGGCTATAGGCCTCACTTTGTCCTTTTATATAGGGTTTTTGAATAGAACGTCCACTTGGAGTATAATATCTAGAGGTGGTAAGTCTTACTGCGGAGCCATCATCAAAATCCATTTCGCGTTGCACTAAACCTTTACCAAAAGAGCGACGCCCAACAATAGTTCCGCGGTCATTGTCTTGGATGGCGCCAGACAAAATTTCACTGGCTGAAGCTGAGTTTTCGTCGATTAAGACGTACAATTTTCCGTTTTCAAAAACACCTTCATCCGTAGCAAAAGTTTTGTCAATAGTTCCTTTTCTGTTTTTGGTGAAGACGATCAGTTCTTTATCTTTTAATAGTTCATCGGCTATTTGAACCGCTTTTTCTAAATAACCACCTCCGTTATCGCGTAAATCGATAATCAGTGTATTAATGCCTTGTCTTTTTAATTTTAGTAAGTTCTCAAGAAATTCCTCATAAGTGTTTTCTGCAAAACGATTGATTTTTATATACCCGGTTGATTTATTGAGAAGTAATGCAATGTCAACGCTTTTGATTGGAACGATTTCACGAATTACTTTAATCTTAAGTTTGTTTTTGCTGTTTTTTCTATAAACAGTTAACATAATTTCAGATCCTTGATCCCCTTTAAATTGCGTATATAAGCTGTCGGTTGTTAATTTTCTTCCATAGAGTTTGGTTTTTCCGGCATATAATATTCGATCTCCTGCTTTAATTCCCGCTTTTTCAGCAGGACCATTTTCTAACGTTTTGACTACAGTTACAGTATCATTGTTCATGTAGAAATTGATGCCAACACCTACAAAGTCACCCTTCATCAACTCAGCTTCTGTGGATTGTTCATTTGGTGGGATGTAAACGGAATGAGGGTCGAGATTAGCCAAAATGCTATTAACAGTTAAATCAACGATAGAATCTGAATTGACATCATCAACGTATTCGTCGTTGATCATATCGATTAGTTTTTCGATTTTGGCTTTACTGGCATTTTGTTTGGAAAAAGAGCGTTGGGGGAAATTAAGCATGCCGCCAATGACTATTCCTAAGCCAACGCAAGAAAAAAGTAAAAGGGGCAAATATTTCTCCTTGGATTTCATTAAGATTATTCCAAATTTTCCAATTGGTGAACTTCTATGCCGGCTTTTTCTAAGAAGTCAACTCCTGAAGTATCGCGGTATCCATGTTGATAGACTACTCTTTTAATTCCTGATTGATGAATCAGTTTGCTGCATTCTTTACAAGGAGAAAGTGTGATGTACAGTGTTGCATTTTCACAAGTTTGGGTGGAACGTGCTACTTTTGAGATGGCATTTGCTTCGGCATGCAGAACATACCAATGGGTTAATCCTTCGTTATCTTCACAACAGTTTTCAAAGCCGGATGGCGTTCCATTATAACCATCAGAGATAATCATACGATCGCGAACAATAATCGCGCCTACTTGTTTGCGTTTGCAGTAGGAAAGTTTGCTCCATTCGGCAGCAATTCTCAGGTATGCTTTATCGTATTTGTTTTGTTTCTTTTCTTTCATTCCAAAAAATCAAATATTTTTTATAATCCTGATGACTTGAAATTATTAAGAGGGACGGCCAATGGCGGTCAAGAGTTTTTGATTTAGGAAAGACTCTACTAATAATTTGCAGGATTATGGAAAGCAAATATACCTAAACCTTTTGCTTCTGAAGAATTATTTAATCCAAATTTCACTTTGTAAAATCATCGGAACCACAACGCCAATTATGAAGGCTGAAACTATTAAAGTCCAATCGCGTTTAGAGAATTTGGTCAGTGTTAATACCATGTAAGTAATGAGTAGAGTGGCGATCACAACGATTATTTGAGCGGATTCAATACCTAGTGCAAATTCTGAAAGAGGAAGTAATTTGTCTGATGGATTACCAGATAGTATATTGTTGAAGTAATTTGAAAAACCTAGGCCATGAATAATTCCAAAGAAGACGGTAATGATGCCTGTAAAAGTAATACCCTCTTTTTTACTTGATTTTATTGAAATAGCAATAGTATAAAATGCCGCTATTAATATGGTAATCGGGATTAAAAACTCTACCACAGTTGCTTTTATGCTCACTACATTAAAAACAGAAAGAAATAGGGCTAAAGAATGGCCTAATGTGAAAAGAGATATTAAAATCAATATACGTTTCCATGATTTAATTTCATAAGGAACCGTTAGTGCTAATAGAAATAAAACATGATCGTAAGCATAAATATTGAGTACGTGTTTTAATCCGATATTGAAATATATCCAGAAATCTGACATTAGCAAATAGGTTGTTTAGGAAGGTAAACATACAATTTATTTTTTATTAAGTATGCTTAATACGGGCTAAAATTGATAAAAACATTTTTAAAATAGGTTTCTTAAAAAGGGGAAATTGGATTATATTTGCAGTATTAAAACCAATATAATTATGTCATTTTCAGATTTATTCGATAGCGAATTTAAAAGTAGAAATAAAGGTCATTTTTCAGCTATAGTGCGCGTTGCCACTGCTGATGGCGATATGAGTCATGAAGAAAAAGAATTTTTAGATAAACTTGCAGTTCGCCTTGAAATTTCTCCAGCCGAATATGAAGAAATTTTAGAAAACCCATTAAAATATCCCATCAATCCACCATATTTACATACACATCGACTAGAGCGTTTATATGATTTATCAAGAATGGTATTTGCGGATCATGTACTAGGACCAAGACAAAAAGAAATTTTGACTAAGTTTGCCTTGGCATTAGGTTTTACTCCTGGAAATGTAAATTATATAGTTGATAAAGCCTTATCTTTATTAGTAATGAATGTAGATTTAGACACATTTATTTACGAGATGACCCACATGAATAGATAAAAGAAGCCCCAATTTTGGGGCTTTTTTCTAACAGTATTTTGCCATAAACTGCTCAGCCTTTTCTACCATATTTTGGCTACCACAAAAGAAAGGTACCCGTTGATGTAATTCAGAAGGTTGTATCTCCATAATTCTGCCGAAGCCATCTGATGCTTTACCTCCAGCTTGTTCTGCTATAAAAGCCATCGGATTGCATTCATAAAGTAATCGCAATTTTCCTTTGGGTGATTTTGAGCTTGTGGGATAAATGTAAATCCCGCCTTTAATCATGTTTCTGTGAATATCAGAAACCAAGCTTCCGATGTACCTAGACGTATAAGGGCGGTCGCCTTCTTCTAATTGGCAATATTTTAAATAATCTTTAACTCCTTGAGGAAAGTGAACATAATTTCCTTCATTGATAGAATAAATGGTGCCATCTTTTGAAAATTGCATATTGGGGTGTGATAAATAAAAGGTTCCGATCGCTGGATTTAATGTGAATCCATTTACCCCATGACCAGTAGTGTATACCAACATTGTTGACGTTCCATATATTACATAACCTGCAGCAACTTGACTGGTTCCTGGTTGCAGAAAATCTTCTAAAGTAACTGGAGTTCCGACAGGAGTTTTTCTACGGTAAACTGAGAAAATGGTTCCGACGGAAACATTAACATCAATGTTGGATGAACCATCTAAAGGATCCATCAAGACCACATATTTATTATTATGACTGTTATCCGAGCCTGCAACTGTAATAAAATCGTCATTTTCTTCAGAACCAATTCCACAAACAATTTCACGATTGATTAAGGTTTGTATAAAAATTTCATTGGCATATACATCTAACTTTTGTTGGTCCTCCCCTTGGATATTTTGCTCGCCGGCTGCCCCTACAATATCTACCAAGCCAGCTTTATTAACCTTATAATTAACCACTTTTGCTGCTAATCGAATGGAGTTAATGATTCTTGATAATTCTCCTGAGGAATATTGAAATTCTGATTGTTTTTCAATGATGAATTCACCGAGTGTTTTGTTGCGTTCTTCCATTACGAAATCGTTGTAGTTGTTCGTGCAAATATCGTTTATTTTATCAAAAACTAATATGAAACATTAAAAAATGTCGCGCGAAATGTTTGTGAAACTTATTTTATATTTGCTGTTCAAAATGTTAAATCTTATAACCATGAAGACACGATTATTTTTTGTAGCAATAGTTGTTGCAATGTTTAGTAGTACAACGATAAATGCCCAGATCAATTTGGGTGAAAAAGCATTAGGAGCTTTACAGACGGGTGTGGCTAGTTTCACTTTTAGTGATGAAGATGCCGCAACTATGTCAAAAGAGGCCGTCAGAAAAATGGATTCGTCTAATGTAGTTGCCGGATTAAAAGATGGATATACACTGCGTTTGAATCGGATTTTTGGGAAGCATGCTAATGAGAATGGATTGGCATTAAATTACAAAGTTTACTTGACTAAGGATGTAAATGCATTTGCAACGGCTGATGGTAGTGTTCGAGTTTTCTCAGGTTTGATGGATATTATGGATGACAATCAATTGTTGGCTGTAATAGGTCATGAAATAGGTCACGTAGCTAATCACGATTCTCGAGATGCTATGAAAGCTGCTTTAAGAAAAGCTGCTGTTGTGGGAGCCATTTCTTCACAATCAGATAAAGTAGCTAAATTAACCGACAGTCAATACGGACAATTAGCAGGTGCTATAATTGATAGCAAATACAGTCGCAAACAAGAATCGGAAGCAGATGAATTCTCTTATTCTTTTTTGAAACGCAATAAGTATAATGTGAATGCAGAAGAATCTGCTTTTACGATTTTGGCTGCTATGAGTGGTGGTGCTAGTTCGGATTTTCTAAGTAAAATGATGAGCTCACACCCTGACCCTCAAGAAAGAGCGGATAAAGCAAAAGCTAGAGCAACAGTTGATGGGTTGTATAAGCCCTATGTTCAAATAAAATTTTCGAATAAAGCGATGACTTCCCAAACTAAAAAGACAACTAAAAAGAAGAAAAAATAAGTGTCTATAGTAATTAGAAAAGGAGAAAAGAGAGACATGCCGGCTATATTGGAACTTATTCGAGAGTTGGCTATATTCGAAAAAGAACCCGATGCAGTGGTGGTAACAGTAGATGACTTAGAGCGAGATGGTTTTGGGCAGTCGCCTTTATTTCATACATTTATTGCTGAGGTTGAAGGAGTTGTTGTTGGAATGGCCTTGTATTATTACCGTTATTCAACTTGGAAAGGAAAGACGATTCACCTTGAAGATTTGGTTGTCAAAGAAGCTATGCGAGGATCTGGATTGGGTTCTGCCCTTTACAAAGAGGTTATTGCCCAAGGACAACATGAAAAAGTTCGCAGAATAGAGTGGAATGTTTTAGATTGGAATACTCCAGCAATTGATTTTTATTTAAAATCGGGGGCTAAAGTATTCGATGATTGGCGCGTGGCGCAAATGGATGAAAAAGGAATAAATGATTTTTTAAGTAAATTATAATGAGAATATTCAAATTTGGAGGCGCTTCGGTGAAAGATTCCGAAGGAATTAAAAACGTTTTTAGTGTTTTGGAAAAAGTAGGTCATGAAGATACGCTTTTGGTAATATCGGCTATGGGAAAAACCACTAATGCTTTGGAAACAGTAATTAAAAATTATTTTGATAAATCTAATGAGTTGCATGCTTCCTTACAAGAAGTTAGAAAGTACCACAACCAAATATTAATGGACTTGTTTGAAGATGAAGAACACGATGTGTTTTATGCTGTAAACAGCCATTTTGCCGATTTGGAGTATTTCATTAGAAGTAATAAATCACCTAATTATAACTTTGTATATGATCAAGTTGTGAGTTATGGTGAAATTGTTTCCACTACAATTGTAAGTCATTATTTCAATCATGCTGGTTTGAAAAACAACTGGATAGACGTTCGAAATTTTATCAAAACAGATACAACCTATCGCGATGCTAACGTTGATTGGCAAAAGACGCAACAGTTTATTTCCAAGGGAATCAAGAAAAAGGCACTTAATATCACTCAAGGATTTTTAGGGTCTGATGAAAACAATTTTACCACTACGTTAGGTCGTGAAGGCTCTGATTATACCGCAGCAATTTTTGCTTATTGCTTAAATGCAGAAAGTGTAACCATCTGGAAGGATGTCCCAGGAGTACTAAATGCTGATCCGCGGTATTTTGAAAATGCCGTATTATTAAATCAGATATCCTATCGCGAAGCGATAGAGTTAGCTTTTTATGGGGCCTCTGTAATTCATCCAAAAACCTTACAGCCGCTTCAGAAAAAAGAAATTCCGCTCTTTGTAAAATCTTTTGTTAATCCACTTTTGCCTGGAACATGTGTTTCAAAAGGGAAAGATTTGGAGCCACTTTCACCTTGCTTTATTGTAAAAAAAGACCAATTGTTATTGTCTTTGTCTTCAATTGATTTTTCTTTCATTATGGAAGAGAACATCAGCGAAATATTTTTATTGTTACATCAATTTAAAATCAAAACTAGTTTGATTCAAAATTCAGCCATTAGTTTCTCGGTTTGTTTGGAAGATAAATTTGGCAATTTTAATGAAATAAAGGCGATACTTTCTAAAAAATTCAAAGTTGTATATAATGAAAATGTTTCATTGTATACTATTCGTCATTTTAATGAAAAAGCAGCGAAAATTGTTGAATTGGGCAAAACCGTTTTGGTAAAACAAATTTCAAGAGATACAATGCAAATCGTGACGAAAGAGTAGAATAATTACCTGTTGATACACATAATAGCTTTTTTACGTTTATAATATGTATGCTGAAAAAACTTCTTTTATTGTTGATAATCTTTGGTTTATCTAAGCTTTCGGCTCAGGAAGTCAATTCGTTGTATCAGCAAAAGAAGGTAGTGGTTATTAAGGACACCATTAATCTTGATAACGTAAGTATTAGCCCTAGTTTTTTCAAAATTCAAAAGACCGACGGAACATCTATTGATAGTTCGTTTTACAAAGTTGATTTCAAAACAGGGCGGCTAATTTTTAAAAATGGATACGAATCAAAAGACAGTTTAACGGTTCGTTATTTCAAATACCCTGAATATTTAACTAAAACCTATAGTATTTATGATCAGGATCGAGTTGTCCCAAACGAAGCAGGGAACCTATATAAAGTAAGCCGTACGGTTAAAAAGTTTGTCCCTTTTGATGGTTTGAATACTTCAGGAAGTATTACACGAGGCGTTTCGATAGGTAATAATCAAAGTACTTCAGTCACTTCTAATCTTGATTTACAAATCACTGGAAAAATATCTGATAAAGTTTCCCTACGCGCATCGATTCAAGATTCTAATATTCCATTACAAGAGGGGGGGTATTCTCAGAAACTAGATGAATTTGATCAAATATTCATCGAATTATTTACCGATAGATGGAATATACGGGCTGGGGATTTATTTTTAGAAAACCGGCAATCTCGGTTTTTAAATTTCAATAAGAAAGTGCAAGGACTTTCTGCCCACTTCACTTTTGGTGGTGAAGAAAATAAAACTGAGATTTTTGCTGCTGGTGCTTTAGTTCGCGGACAATATGCAAAGAGTTCGTTTACTGGGCAAGAAGGTAATCAAGGTCCTTATAAGCTGCGAGGTAACAATGGAGAGTTATATGTGCTTGTTATTTCGGGTTCTGAGAAAGTGTTTGTTAACGGGATTTTACGAAAGCGAGGTGAAAACAATGATTATATAATTGATTATAATGCAGGGGAAATTAGGTTTACTGCTTTGTTTCCAATTACTTCTGAAATGCGAATTGTGGTAGAATATCAGTATTCAGATCGAAGTTACACCCGTTTTGTGACCTATTCAGGAGCCAATTATCAGTCTAAGAACTGGAGTCTTGGGGGTTATCTTTATTCGGAGAATGATGTAAAAAATCAACCTTTACAACAAAATTTGTCGCCTGAACAAGTTGCAATATTAGCTAATGCAGGAGATAATGTCAATTTAATGAATGCGCCATCAGCTTATGTTGACACCTATTCTGTTAATAAAGTTTTGTATCGAAAGACACTAGTCAATGGAGTGGAAATTTTCCAATATTCCAACAATCCTGATGAGGTTTTGTATAATGTAAAGTTCACTTTGGTAGGCAATCTTCTTGGAAATTATATTTTGTCAAATTCTTCAGCTATCGGTAAAGTCTATCAATATACAGAACCAATAGGAGGAATCCCTCAAGGAAATTACGAACCGATTACTCGGTTAGTAGCGCCCACTAAAATTCAAATGGCAACCATTTTAGGAAAATTCAATCCCGGTGAGAAAACCAATCTTGATTTTGAAGTAGGGGTAAGTAATAAGGACTTGAATTTGTTTTCTTCAATTGATGACAAAAACAACAAAGGTTTTGCCGGAAAGTTAAATTTTAAGCAACGTTTGTTTACTAAAAAATGGCAAGTTGATGCCTTTGGGAATTATCAATATGTGCATCAAAACTTTAGGACCATAGAACGATTATTCAATATAGAGTTTAATCGTGATTGGAATTTGACTGCTTTTGACGGGAATCAGAGTTTATTAGTTAATGGAGTCGATTTTATTTTGCCGACAAAGGGAAAGTTATCTTATCAATTTGAGAAGTTGGATTTTTCCAAAAGTTTTTCGGGTAGTCGTCATTTAATAAATGGTTTGTTTACGTTTAATAATTGGAATTTACAAGAAACAGGAAGTTATTTAAAAAGTAATGGTAGTTATGCTTCATCTAGCTTTATTCGAAACCAAACTCAAGCTCGTTTTCATTTTAAAAGAAATTGGATTGGGAGTAGTTTGCGTTTAGAAGACAATAGGGAAAAGTTGGTTTCCACCAATCAATTATCAGCTTTGAGTCAAAGATTTACAGAGTATGGTGCTTTTATTGGGCGAGGTGATAGTACTAAAGTTTTTATGGAATTGGGTTATTTGCAACGGGTAAATGATAGTTTACAAAATGGTTTTTTGCAGAAGGTAAATACATCACAATCGTATTATTTAAAATCAAAATTGGTGCAAACAGACCGAAGTGATTTGTCATTATTTATCAATTATCGTAATCTTAACTATGTAGATAATACTAGGCCAAATGAACCTTCTTTGAATTCTAGGTTATTGTATAATGATCAATATTTTAATCAATTGATGCAAGTGACTACCGCGTATGAAACAACATCTGGAACTATAGCACAACAAGAATTCACCTATTTAGAAGTGCAGGCAGGGCTGGGAATTTATACTTGGATTGATTACAATGGAAATGGCATACAAGAATTACAAGAATTTGAAGTAGCGCCTTTTCCTGATCAAGCAAAATACGTTAGGGTGTTTTTGCCCAATCAAATTTTTATCAAAACGCATCAGAACAAATTTTCGCAATCGCTTACTTTGAATCCGGCAAACTGGCAGAATCTAATAGGTTTCAGAAAGGTGTTGTCTCATTTTTACAATCAATCCTCTTTCATAATTGAACGAAAAATTGAACGAAACGGAGCTAATTTTGACTTAAATCCGTTCGCAACAACCGATGCAGATTTGTTGGGGCTAAATACCAATTTTAGAAATAGTTTGTTTTATAATAGGGGTAAACAAAGACACACTGTTATCTATACTTTTACTCAAAATAGGGTGAAGAGTCTTCTATCTAATGGCTCACAAGAAGGAAGAAACAATTCACATCAACTACAGTACACCCATTTGGTTCAGAAAGCATGGTTATTTTCTTTGGCGTCTAAAACGGTTTTTACTTCTTTACATTCTGAAAGTTATTCAAGCAGAAATTTCGAAATTACAACAAATCAATTTAATCCTAAGATATCCTACTTATTTAGTAAGAATGCAAGTTGGGATCTATTTTACGAATTCCAAAATAAGCAAAACAAGCTGGGTGCTTTGGAGAAATTAATTCAAAATCGTATTGGAACTTCATTTTCTTATGCTAGCGAGAAGAAACTGACTTTGAACGGAGAGTTTTCTTTATACCAAAACAAATTTACAGGTGATGCTCAATCCCCTGTAGCATTTCAAATGCTGGAAGGACTTCAACCCGGTAAAAACATGACTTGGCGTTTATTAATACAGAAGAATTTAACTGAATTTTTGGATATTAATATTAATTACCAAGGGAGAAAGACTGAAACCAGTCAAACCATACATACTGGAAATGTACAGTTAAGAGCGTATTTTTAGGGAAAATATTTAGATTAATAAAGTCCGGAAAAATACTAGAATAGTATGAGGACTACATCAAAAGAGTCTCTTTTTTTGCTAATTCGTTGCGCCATAATTTAGACTTTAAAAATTATGTTTTTTTTATTTTAAAAAATAGATTTTCAGAAGACCATAAATGTTAAAATTTGGCCATCAGTAATTTCTTAACCTCCTTTGTTTTAGGGCTTTTTTGTTATTTTTATATTTTTAATGTTCTGAAAACCAAATATTTATAAACTTCTCTTTATTGAGCCTAAATACCGCTATTTGTTAAAAACTAGAGCTGATTGTGAATAAGTTTGGCTTTCATTTTACGAAAGGTTTGCCAATCTTTGTATCATACTGATTTCACTATAAATCGTCTTAAAATTCAAAATATTTCAACATGGCAGCCATCGAACCAATTTTAAAAGAAAACAAAGATCGCTTTGTAATTTTTCCTATTAAACACCAAGATATTTGGGAATGGTATAAAAAGCAAGAAGCGTGTATTTGGACAGCTGAAGAAATCGATTTGCATACGGACATCAATGATTGGAATAACAAGTTAAATGATGATGAAAAATACTTTATTAAGCACGTCTTGGCCTTCTTTGCAGCCTCAGATGGAATAGTAAATGAAAATTTAGCTGAAAACTTTGTTAGTGAGGTTCAATATCCAGAAGCGAAATTCTTTTACGGATTTCAGTTGATGATGGAAAATATACATAGTGAGACTTATTCACTATTAATTGACACCTATGTGAAAGATGAGGCAGAAAAAGACCAGCTTTTTCATGCTATTGAAGTGTTTCCAGCAATTAAAGAAAAAGCGGAATGGGCTTTACAATGGATTGAATCTGATTCCTTCGCTGAAAGGCTTATTGCCTTTGCTGCTGTAGAAGGAATTTTCTTTTCAGGTTCTTTTTGTTCGATATTTTGGTTAAAAAAGAGAGGTTTAATGCCAGGATTGACTTTTTCAAATGAATTGATTTCACGTGACGAAGGAATGCACTGTGATTTTGCGGTACACTTGCACACCCATCATATTATAAATAAAGTGCCTAAAGCTAGAATTACAGAGATTTTAACCAATGCTTTAGATATTGAACGGAAGTTCATCACCGAGTCACTTCCTGTTAGCTTGATAGGTATGAATGCTGTTTTAATGACTCAATATTTAGAGTTTGTTACCGATAGACTTTTGGTTGAATTAGGTTGTGACCGAGTTTATAACTCTTCAAATCCGTTTGATTTTATGGATATGATTTCGTTGCAAGGAAAAACTAATTTCTTTGAAAAACGAGTAGCAGAGTACCAAAAAGCTGGTGTGATGAATACCGATTCAGAAGCAGGTAAAATTAGTTTCGACGCTGATTTCTAGAAGAAATTAACTTGGATTTGGTAGAAAGAAAATTCAGGTTTGTGATATATTCCTTTTAAATCAAAAGACATTTTCACTTCCATTAGAGTTAGGAAGTAAAGCACAACTCTATCAATCATAGCATATAATTAATCACAAATAACCCAAAAACAGAGAAGGGATTGTCTGTTTTTTAACCACTTAAAACAAAAGCCTATGTATGTAGTAAAAAGAGACGGTCACAAGGAACCGGTAATGTTCGACAAAATCACAGATAGAATTAAAAAGCTATGTTATGGTTTAAACGATTTAGTAGATGCTGTTAAAGTGGCTATGAGGGTAATTGAAGGTTTGTATGACGGAGTTACCACTTCAGAATTAGATAATTTAGCAGCAGAAACCGCTGCTTCTATGACAATTGCACACCCTGATTATGCTCAATTGGCGGCGAGAATCGCAATTTCCAACTTGCATAAAAATACCAATAAATCGTTCTCAGAAACCATGAACGAGATGTTTCTTTATGTAAACCCAAGAACCAATCAACATGCTCCTTTACTTTCAGAGGAAGTGCACCAAGTAATTCAAGAAAATGCTGAGTTTTTGAACTCACACATCATATATAACCGTGATTTTAATTATGACTACTTTGGTTTCAAAACCTTGGAGCGTTCGTATTTGTTGAAAATCAATGGTAAAATTGTTGAGCGTCCGCAACATATGTTAATGCGTGTTGCTGTTGGAATTCATTTAAACGACCTAGAATCGGTGATAGAAACGTATGATTTGATGTCGAAAAAATTCTTTACTCACGCTACTCCAACCTTGTTTAATGCGGGAACTCCAAAACCACAAATGTCATCTTGTTTCTTGTTAACCATGAAAGATGATAGTATTGATGGAATTTATGATACTTTAAAACAAACTGCAAAAATCTCTCAATCTGCAGGCGGAATTGGATTGTCAATCCATAATGTTCGTGCTACAGGTTCTTATATTCGTGGAACAAATGGCACTTCGAATGGTATCGTTCCAATGCTACGTGTATTTAATGACACTGCTCGTTATGTTGACCAAGGAGGGGGTAAACGCAAAGGTAGTTTTGCTATTTACTTAGAGACATGGCATGCCGACATATTTGAATTCCTTGATTTGAAAAAGAATACTGGTAAAGAAGAAATGCGTGCTCGTGATTTATTCTTTGCCATGTGGACTTCTGATTTATTCATGAAGCGAGTTGAAGAGGATAGTTTCTGGACTTTAATGTGTCCTAATGAATGTCCAGGCTTGTGCGACGTTTATGGTGAAGAATTTGAGGCGTTATACACTTCTTATGAGGCTAAGGGGAAAGGAAGAAAAACCATCAAAGCACGTGAATTGTGGGAGAAAATTTTAGAATCTCAAATTGAAACGGGAACCCCTTATATGCTATACAAAGACGCGGCGAATAGAAAATCCAACCAAAAGAATTTGGGAACCATTCGTTCGTCTAACTTGTGTACCGAAATCATGGAATATACTTCAGCTGACGAAATCGCTGTATGTAACCTAGCTTCCATATCGTTGCCTATGTTTGTAGAAAATGGACAATTTAATCACGAATTGTTATTCAACGTAACTAAGCGTGTTACCCGTAACCTAAACCGAGTAATTGATCGCAACTATTATCCGGTTCAAGAAGCAGAAAATTCTAACATGCGTCATCGTCCAGTTGGGTTAGGAGTGCAAGGTTTAGCGGATGCTTTTATTATGTTGCGGATGCCTTTTACAAGCGATGAAGCAAAACAATTGAATCAAGATATTTTTGAAACGTTATATTTTGCAGCCGTTACTGCTTCTATGGAAGCTGCAAAAGCAGAAGGGCCTTATTCTTCTTTTAAAGGTTCACCTATATCAGAAGGATTATTCCAACACAACCTTTGGAACATCAAAGATGAGGAATTATCTGGAAGATGGGATTGGGCTTCTTTACGCAAAGAGGTGGTTAAACATGGTGTTAGAAACTCCTTATTGGTAGCTCCTATGCCAACAGCTTCTACTTCTCAAATCCTTGGAAACAATGAAGCTTTTGAGCCTTATACTTCAAATATTTATACCCGTCGTGTGTTATCAGGAGAGTTCATTGTAGTAAATAAACACTTGTTGAATGATCTTGTGGAAAGAGGACTATGGAATGAGAATTTGAAACAAGAATTAATGAGAGCTAACGGTTCAGTACAAGACTTAAGCATCCCAGAAGATTTAAAAGAATTGTATAAAACAGTTTGGGAAATGTCTATGAAAGACATTATCGATATGTCACGTCATAGAGGGTATTTTATTGACCAGTCGCAATCGTTGAACTTGTTCATGCAAGATGCTAACTATGCCAAACTAACCTCTATGCACTTCTATGCTTGGAAGAGCGGCTTGAAAACCGGTATGTATTACCTTAGAACTAAAGCTGCAGTTGATGCTATCAAATTCACATTGAATAACGATAAAAAAGCAGAGCCATCAATTGTAGAAAAACCAGCAGCAGTAGCTGTTGAGGTCGTGGCTCCCGTTGAAAATGGAGAAATGACAGCCGATGATTTTGCCGCAATGATTGAACGAGCAAGAAATGCAGCAGGATCTGGAGGTGATGATTGTGAAATGTGTGGGTCTTAATTAAAAAGAACAAGTTAGTAAATAGGATAATGAAAACAGCTATCAACTTGATAGCTGTTTTCATTTTAATTACTTTTGAAACAAATAAAAATATCATGGCAAAAGAAAAAGGAGTTTACACGGGCATTATCGAAAAAGACAAAGACGGCAACTATTTTTGCGGGGAATATTTATTGGATTATAAATACACCGAAGCCAGTTTTAAGCTGGGAGACGAAATCAATATCAAAACTGTAATTGCTAATCCAAGTGATAAAAGTTATAATTTGTATCCGAAGAAATCACGCAATTTTTTCTTAGCCAATCAAAAAGAGTAATATGGGAGAGAACGTTCCAAAACAATTTCAACTTACGGAAGATTTATATGCATCGCATTCGCAACGTTTTTTGAATTTGGTCATCGATACATTTATTCTTTTGGTTTTGTTCTTTTTATCGCTTGTTTTTTTAATTGCTATCATGGAACTTAATGGAAATAAAAACTTTCCGAATTATTTCGTTAAAAACCAAATAGCACAATATACTTTTGTTAGTTGTATTTCGTTGTTTTATTATAATTTTTTTGAAATTTTATTGGCAAGGACGATAGGGAAATTAATAACACAAACGATGGTAGTTACTATAAATGGTGAGCGTCCTGGCCACGAAATAATTTTAATTCGTTCTATATGTCGTTTAATTCCCTTTAATGCAATTTCGTTTTTGGGAATAACGCCAAGAGGATGGCACGATTCCATTTCAAAAACCTATGTTGTGCGGGCTAAGTTATTGGAAGAAAGAATGCAAGCCAGTCAGTCGTTAAACAATCGAACAGGTGAATCATAACTCCCATGTTAGTCAAAGACACTTCTGAAAACCCCGATTTCCAAAAGTTGACTCGTCAATTTGATGACTTTTTGGTTGAAATAGACGGTGATGAAAAGGATTTTTTTGCACAATACAATCAAATATACTTGGACCATGTGATCATTTATTATGAAGGCGGACAAGCTGTTGGATGCGGTGCTTTCAAGCCTTATGAAGAGGACGTAGCCGAAATCAAGCGTATGTTTGTGATGCCAGAGCAGCGAGGAAAAGGTATTGCAGGAATGCTATTAAATGAATTAGAACTTTGGGCTAAGTCTTTGGGTTTTAATTATTGTCTATTGGAAACGTCTAGTAAATTGACAAGCGCCTTAGTGTTATATCATAAATCAGGGTATGCAGTCGTTCCAAATTACGGACAATATCAGGGCGTTGAAAGTAGCGTGTGCTTAAAAAAGACAATAAAATAAGTTATATTTAACTTCTAAAAATAATAATAGTTAATCAACAATCTTCAATAGCATGACCTGGGAACAACTTTTATCACTAAAACGCCAAGGCGACACTAGTAAGAGACTTCGAATTGAACAAGATGATACGCGCTTGGGCTTTGAAGTAGATTATGACCGTATCATCTTTTCATCTGCTTTTAGAAGTCTGCAAGATAAAACCCAAGTCATTCCGCTTTCTAAAACGGATTTTGTGCATACCCGTTTGACCCACAGTTTGGAAGTTTCGGTAGTGGGACGCTCTATTGGCCGACTAGTAGGAAAGAAGATTATTGAAAAATACCCTCATTTAAAAGAAGTTCACGGTTATCATATGAATGACTTTGGGGCTATCGTTGCGGCGGCAGCCTTAGCACATGATATTGGCAATCCTCCTTTTGGGCACTCGGGTGAAAAAGCCATAGGCGAGTATTTTGCTATTGGGAAAGGCCAGAAATTCGAAGACCAATTAACACCTAAACAATGGCAAGATCTAATCGATTTTGAAGGCAATGCCAATGGGTTTTCGGTATTGACTAGTTCGCGTCCTGGTATAGAAGGTAGTTTGCGTTTGTCTTATGCGACCCTTGGGGCCTTTACTAAATATCCCAAAGAGAGTTTGCCTAAAAAGCCTACCCAAAACATAGCTGATAAAAAATACGGTTTTTTCCAATCGGATGCGCCATTTTTTCAAGAAGTTGCGGAAGAATTGGGCATGATTTCTAATAAAACCGGAGATGATATTGGATATGAAAGACATCCGTTGGCCTTTTTAGTGGAAGCAGCAGATGATATTTGTTATACCATTATCGACTTTGAAGACGGTATTAATTTAGGCCTAGTTTCTGAAGATTTTGCTTTAGAGTATTTAATCAAATTAGTGAAAGACACCATCGATGCGGCTAAATATCAAACCCTAACCACCAAAGAAGACCGAATCAGTTATTTGCGCGCCTTAGCCATTGGAAATCTAATAAACGATGCGGTAAAGGTCTTTATTGAAAACGAAGAAGCTATTTTACAAGGCAACTTTCATTATGCTTTAACCGATAAGAGTAAGTACAAAGCCCAAATGGATGATATCATCAAACTAAGTGTTAAGAATATATATCAGAGTCGGGAAGTAATTGAGAAAGAACTTTCGGGGTACCAAATCATCAACAATTTGTTGGATAAATTCATTACAGCCTATAACAACAATCATGAAGGGAAGGCTACAAATTATGATAAATTGTTATTGAAGATTCTACCAGAAAAACACCATTTGGAAAAAGAAAGTCTGTATGATCGATTGTTGCATATTTGCCACTTTATTTCCATGCTTACCGACGGAAAAGCAGTACAGTTGAATCAAATTGTAACAGCCTAATCTAACTGGGATAATAGTGTTTTTAAACCATCTACATCAATATTACACAATTGTTGTAGTTCATTTATACTACCATGTTCAATAAACTGATCTGGAACACCACACAAATAGATCTCGTTGATGTAATCATTTTTAGCCGAAAACTCTAATACGCCACTACCAAAACCACCTATAGTGACACCGTCTTCTACCGTTATGATGACGGGGAATTTATCACATATTTTATGTAATTTCTTTTCGTCTAAGGGTTTTATGAAGCCAAAATGATAATGTGCAAAGCGATTAGTGTCCTCTAAGTCCCTGAGCGCTGAAGTTACATTGGCAGCCATAGTTCCTGTTGAGAGTATAGCTACTTTTTTCCCTTTCTTGAGTTTTTGTGCTATTCCTATTTCTATCTTTTGAAAGAGCGCTGGTGCTCTCCAGTCGCTATTATTTCCTCGTCCTCTTGGATAGCGAATGGCAATAGGATGTTTCAACCCTAACGAAGCAGTATATAAAATGTTTTGTAGATCGATTTCATCTTTAGGGGCATACAGGATCATGTTTGGGATACAACGCAAGAAAGCAATGTCGAAGACTCCATGGTGCGTTGCACCATCTTCTCCCACTAAACCTGCCCGGTCTAAGCAAAAAATAACGGGTAGATTTTGCAAAGCAACATCGTGTATGAGTTGGTCATAAGCCCGTTGGAAAAATGTAGCATAGATGTTACAAAACACCACCATTCCTTGTGTAGCCATACCAGCGGCAAGTGTAACGGCGTGTTGTTCGGCGATGCCTACGTCAAAGGTTCTTTCGGGGAAGGCTTCCATCATGAATTTCATCGAACTACCGCTTAGCATAGCTGGAGTAATACCAATGATTTTCGGATTGTTTTTGGCCAATTCCACTAAGGTTAAACCAAATACATCTTGGAACTTAGCCGGTAAATTATCATTGGATTGTTTTATTAATTCGCCCGTAGCAGCATCAAACTTCCCCGGGGCGTGGTATTTCACCTGGTCTTCTTCGGCTTGTTGTAAGCCTTTCCCTTTAGTGGTTATGATATGAAGGAACTTAGGTCCTTTTACTTTTTTAAGGCGTTCCAGTTCTTTTATTAAACCTTCTAAATCATGCCCGTCTAGGGGGCCTGTATAATTAAAGTTCAACGATTTAATCATGTTGTTCTGCTTGGGGTTCTTTCCTTCTTTTACTGCGGTTAAGTAGTTTTTTAAAGCCCCGACACTCGGGTCAATTCCGATAGCATTGTCGTTTAGAATCACTAACAAATCAGCATCGGTAACGCCGGCATGATTCAGCCCTTCAAAAGCCATTCCGCTAGCAATAGAAGCATCCCCTATTACTGCAATATGATGTTTGTTTTCTCCTTTTAATTGCGAAGCAAGGGCCATCCCTAAAGCAGCCGATATAGACGTAGACGAATGCCCCACGCCAAAAGTATCATAAACACTCTCACTGCGTTTGGGAAAACCCGACAGGCCTCCTAGTTGGCGATTCGTATCAAACTTAGTTCTTCGTTCGGTTAGGATTTTATGTCCGTAGGCTTGATGTCCTACATCCCAAACCAGTAAATCACTGGGCGTATCAAAGACATAATGCAAGGCAATGGTTAACTCTACCACCCCTAATGAAGCTCCTAAATGCCCTTCCTTTACCGCTACGATATCAATAATAAAGTCCCGTAACTCTTTGGCAACTTGTGGCAATTGCGAACGTTCTATGGTTCGCAGGTCGGCGGGATTATTGATGTGTTGCAGTAATTTTTTTGACATAAGACAAATGTACAATTTGAAATTGTATTTTTACTGAATAAATTTAGGTCAATAATCAATTTAAGCACATCGAATTCACTAAACAACATTCGTGTATTCGTGGCATTATAGACATGGAAAACCCATTCACCGACGAATACTTCATGAAGAAAGCTTTGCAAGAAGCTGAGGTTGCTTTTGATAAAGGTGAAATACCAGTGGGTGCCGTTATTGTAATTGACAATAAAATCATAGCGCGTACCCATAACCTAACCGAAATGCTCCATGATGTTACGGCTCATGCTGAGATGCAAGCCATTACTTCGGCAGCCAATTTCATTGGGGGAAAATACTTAAAAGGGTGCACCTTATATGTTACCTTAGAACCTTGCCAAATGTGTGCTGGCGCTTTGTACTGGAGTCAGATTAGTAAAATAGTTTTTGGTGCTTGTGATGACCAACGTGGGTTCCAAATTTTAGGCACCACTCTTCATCCTAAAACCCAAGTCGTTAAAGGGGTTTTAGCACAAGAAGCCGCTGATTTAATAGTGCGGTTTTTTGCTTCTAGAAGGAAATAAAAACCTAGTAAACCAGCATTCATTACATCATGGTAAAAGATGAATTTGGGTTTGAGATTAAGATACGGGTAGAGATTATCAAGTAATAAAAAAACCCCGAGTAAATCGGGGCTTTTTATTTTTATTCTTTTATAAACTTTCCAGTTGCAGTTCCTTTATCGCTTACAACCTTAATAAAATAATTTCCTGCTTTCAATTCTGAAACATCGATGGTTTCCGCAGGATTTGTGATGACCTGTACTAATTGTCCCAAGGTATTGTAGATACTAATAGAACTAATCGTTGTTTTTTGTTTAGCCGTTAGGGTTAAACTGCTTTTCGCCGGTACGGGAGCCAAAGTAAAGACGGTATTAAAATCAAAATCAACGTTGCCTAAGGTTTGTATCGTAGTTGTGGCAGTATTGGTCACAATGGGAGCATTGTAGTCAAAATAAATATTGGCCGTATTGCTAAAGCTATCGCCTACTACTAATGTTGGTTTGGTTTTTATTTTAAAGGCGACATACCCGTCATTATGGGCATCATCAAAGGGGAGATTGATGTTTTCAAAGATAAACTCTACTTGATTAGTATTCGTAATTCGCGTTGAAAAAGCAGCACTGCCGCTCATTGGCACTAAACTATTGATGTCATATTTAGTAGTGTCAATCATGTCTTTG
>CANFZC010000018.1 GCA_947451475.1 Flavobacteriaceae bacterium
ATATTTGCAACCGCAATTAAGCGATGGTTTGGTAGTTCAGTTGGTTAGAATACATGCCTGTCACGCATGGGGTCGCGGGTTCGAGTCCCGTCCAGACCGCTAAAATTGGAAAAAGCACTTTGGAAACAAAGTGCTTTTTTTGCCCAAATAAGATTCTTTCAAAAAAAGAACTTGTTATAGGCTTCCAATAAAGTATCTAAGATTAGTTGTGTTGTTTTGCTACGACTTTGTAACTCGTAGCGCGGTTTAGTAGTTAGACCAATGAAAAGCTTTCCACTTTATTGTGGATGGCTTTTTTGATTTATAGAACCCCCGATGGCGCGGACTTGCAGTCCGTGACTTTACCCTCGACGACTGAAAACTAGATTCCCGCCTCCGCGGGAAAGACAAAAAGTTCTCATATTGTTGCCATTTTCTTGAAACAACAACCTTAAACTTTAAACCTTAAACCTTAAACTATTCTATCGCAACAACCTTCATCACCCCCGCCTCATTTCCCTTCAAAGGATACAATACGCCCCCCACTTCCTGACTAAACGCTACTTTCAAGAAATGTACTTTCGTCAAGCCTTCTCCTGCGGTGGGTGCTGCGCTGGGTAGAACGATATCGGTTGCTGCTTCGTTTTTAGAAAGGACCCTTGGTGCGCTGCTGGCAAATTTTCCTTCGCCCTTGGCAAAATCAAAATGCAATAACCCACTCTCCAAGGTGGCATGCGTAGCCCCTGCAGGCCATTGTAAGGCTTTCTTAGGAATAAATCCACTAAGGGTGAGGGTAGCGCTTGCTGCGTCTAAAACGTAGCTCCCCTTAAATAGTCGGTCAAAGGCTACCGTAGCGTTAAATTCAAAGTCCAACAAGGCTTGCTTACCGGTCGTGGTGGCTATTCCATTCGTAAAGTTAAATTCCCCTTTCTTCGACACAGGATCACTCATCAAGATTTTTCGCATCACCGCATTCAACCGCGAATACATTCGGGCATCTGAAACCGCCAGGCTAAACATTCTTAGTGGTCGCCGAAACGCCATCGACATCCTTGACGCCATCCCCGTATACCGCCCATTCATCCGAAAACTAGTGTATTCCGGTGCCGTCAGATACCGGCTCGTTTCGATGTTCTGCTTCTCCCTAAGATGAAATCCTTCTTTGCTGTTCACTCCCGTAACGCCTCCTATGGTGCCACTAAATTTTAAGATTCCTTTAAATTTTGCCATACTACTGTGTTTTTATAGTGTTACTATTCCCTTTAGTTTGCTATTAGTCTTCTACCTACTTATCGTATAGTTATCGTATAGTTATCGTATAGTTATCGTATAGTAACGACTATTTTGATACTACTAAAATACAGATTTAAGAAATACAAAAAACAGGGATTTTTAAAAATTTGAAGGGGGAGGAGCGGGTACTCACTAAAACAATAAAATCCTTCAGCCCAACTCGATGTAGGTTCATTGGTTTTTTTTATCTATTTTTGAATCATGATCAAGAAACTAGTACATCTTTCTTCTGTGGCCCTGCTGTTCCTTTGCCTTAGCAATACCCTAGTCGCTCAGGAAAAAACCACTAATGATCCCGATGGCACCCTAAAGGAAACCCTTTATAAAAAATACAAAAGGGAAGCGCAGACCTACGATAAAAAAGAGTTTGACGCCCTGTTTTTTGAGTTTTTCCAAAAACAAAAAGACCCGAATGTGACCCTGACCAAAGAAGAATTCTATACCTATACGGTCAAAATTGCCGCCTATTCTGAAAAATTGGGAATCTTATACAAAGACCAAAAAGAAGAAGCACAACGCACCAAAAAAGAATGGCTCGATAAAAGCTATAGTGATTATTTACTTTCTAAAAAGCACTAATCTTGAAGAGGATTTTAGCTATACTTACGCTTGTACTGTTGCAGTCTTGTCAATACTTGGAGAAGAAAGTTCCCTCCGAAAGTGATTTGCTGGCCAAAGAAATGAAAGACATCAACTGGCAAGAAGTCGATGAATACCCCTCCGTAGCCGATTGCGAAAAGCTAAAAGACGTCTGGCAACGCAAACAATGCTTCTTTGACTACATGCAAACCACCATGGAACAAAAGTTAGCCGTAGATACGCTAGCCACCTTATTTCCAAAATTAGACACCATCCAAGTCAAAGTAACGGTGCTGCCGGATGCCCAACTCACCTTCGAACCCCAATTCCCCAAAGATTCTGTCGCCTACGATACTATCAAAATCGACAGCATCTTGCACGCACGCCTAATCAATTTTCCAAAAGTAAATCCAGCGATAAAAAGAGGCATCCCCGTGAAAACACAATTCGTGTTACCAGTGATTATCAAGTCGGAGTAATAGGATAAAAGGAGCTTTATTTTTTATAGGTACTCCCTTTCCAAGTATAGGAACCCACTAAGGAATATACCGCGACCAAACTGGAAAACAAAGGATAAACCAAACTGCTGGCCAAAGGCAACAACCATTTTCCGTTACGCAAGTAGGTATTGGTTTTATAAAGCAAAAGGTAATCTACCAGGTATTTAACGGCAAAGACGCCAAGGAGTAGCCTCCAATCTAAAGTGCCGTTAAGCGCCATCCAAAAGCCACCAACCAAACTAGCATTCATCAACAATACGGCAACGGCCAAAACTTGCGCGTATTTGCTTTTGTAACCAGTTGTTTTACTAGCCCAGCGCACCCGCTGCATAAAAAGTTTATATAAGTCGTTCTCCGGTTTCGTTTTTACAATACTATCGGTATTTTTTAGATAGCCTACTTTTTCGGGCAAATGTTGTACGGCCTTTTGCAACAAGAAGACATCATCCCCACTAGCAATCTTGTCATTTCCAGCAAAACCACCCACCGCCTGAAATAGTTTTTTAGTGTAGGCAAAATTTGCGCCATTACACATAAAAGGTTTTCCCATCCCAAAACTACCTATTGTAACTCCCTGCAAACTCATCAAATCCAATTGTTGAAACTGATGAAACCAGTTGTTTTTCGTTTGGTAGACCACCGCACCTACCACCATCTCGGGCTGCTCAGCCTGTATATAATTGTCCAGCGTGAGTAACCAGTTTTTCGGCACCCTGCAATCCGCATCCGTAGTTACGATCCAATCGTGCTTGGCAATCGGCATCGCCCTAGCAATGGCATCCTTTTTCGGCGAACTACTCAACCGCAAGTTTTCCAATAAAGTAGTATCAATCCCATCATGCTGCACCCGCCACTGTATGCAAATCCGCTCCGAAGCATCCGTAGAAAAATCATCCACCATGATGATTTCAATCAACTCCTGTGGATAATTTAACTTGGAAAAGGACTGCAACAACTTCGGCAAGTTTTTAGCCTCATTTCTAAAGGGAACTACGATGGTAAACGCCGTCCGAGGTGCGATCCCCGTTCTTTCAAAGGTTGGTACTTTGGTATACCCCAAAACCAATTGAAGGATAAAGCCAACGTAAACCACTACTGTCAAAGTAAATACTAAAGAAATCAATTCCATTTCGGTTTAAATTTTAAAACAAAATAGCTGCCAAGAACCACGGGCAACACTACATTCAAAAACCACATCAAGGTGGATATAAAAACAACGATCCATTCGTTGACACCCAATTTTCCAAAGAAAAAGACCGCCATACTCCCCTTAACCGCAAAGTCCAAAAACTGAAAACTGGGCAAAGAAGAAGCTAGAAAATAGACCGCGGCGATGCTAGCCATCATCGTTACATAAGGTAAATCTACACCAAATGCCAGAAATAAAAAATAGTACTGATGCGAAAAAACCAAGTAGCGCAATACACCATACAAGATGTTTTTATGATGGACAGGTTTCGGAATCTCCTTAATTTTTTGAACTAGCTTCCCAATAGAATACCCCTTAATCGTAATGCTTTTAGAAACATAAGAGGCAAGAAGGATAAAACTTAGCAATCCAATAATAACCAAGGTCCATTGCCAATACCCCAATACAAACAATCCAATAGTGCCCAAAACAATAGTGAGCAACATTTGTATCCCATTGCAAATAAGATTCAAGAATACAACCTTTTTGGCATCCGCTTTTTCAAAATACAAAGCCTTTCCCGCATATTCTCCCACACCATTCGGAGTAAAAATACCCGCCGTCAAAGCAGCCAATACTTGTTTAGTGGACTCCCCAACCGTAATGGGTCTAAAAAAGGAAACCAAGTTTTGCCACTTCAAAATCTCCAAATAGCGATTAACCACACTAAAAGCAAGCAAGAATAAAATCCCCCCTACCGATTGCTTTGCCTTCAATAAAGCAACAAACTTCGGCCAATCCAATTGGTCGTTATCTACCAGTTGATGATAGATAAAATAAAAAGCAGCCGCTACAATCAAAAGCTTGATTACAAACGTAATGGTCTTTCTAGAGAAGGTAAAATTCATTCGGCAAAATAAAGCATAAGAATTAGCCTATCCTAATTTCAAATTAATCGAAATTAATTTTTCAGCTAATTTTTTTTTCCTACTTTCGAGTCCTTAAAACCAAAAAAATGAAAAAACCACTACTACTTATTTTAGTGCTATTACTAAATTCAGTACTATTTTCACAGTCAAAAAATTGGACTAAAATCCCATTATCTAGGGACATCGTTGCTACTAAAAATGTTAACCGTTCAAGCTTTCCAAAAGAATTTGAACTCTACCAAATGAACCTAGGTTCGTTGGTAGAAACTTTAAAAAATGCCCCGCAAAAGGGAAGCAACCAAGCTTCCAATGTAATCATTGAAGTACCTTCAATCGGTGGCAAAGTAGAACATTACAAAGTGTATGAGTTCTCTAATTTCGCCCCAGCATTACAAGTGCAATTCCCAAACATTAGATCCTACGTCGGTCAAGGGATGGAAGATAAAACAGCTACCCTAAGATTTAGCATAGACCCTAGCGGATTCCAAGCCATGATCTTAAGAGCCGATAAACACAATGTGTTTATCGAACCGTATTCAGAGGACGGAAGTACTTATGCTGTGTACGAATCGACCCGAAATAAAGGTTCCTTACCGTTCATCTGTGCAACAGAAGATACTGTTTTGGCCCATGATTTAGCCAAAGACTTAAATCAATCTACCTTATCCAGCTCAGGTGAATTATTAGTATTCAGACTGGCTTTGTCTTGTAATGGCGAATATACTACCTATTTCGGAGGTACCGTAGCCAATGCACTTGCCGCTATGAATGCAACCATGACAAGAGTGAATGGAGTGTTCGAAATAGATCTAGCCATCCACATGAATATCATTGATAACAATACCAGTGTAATCTATACCGATGCCGCAACAGACCCCTATAGTACCAACATGAACAGCTGGAATGCACAATTGCAAAGTACCTTAACCAGTGTGATAGGGGAAGCCAATTATGATATCGGTCACATGTTCGGAGCAACCGGTGGAGGGGGTAACGCAGGCTGTATCGGCTGTGTATGTGTCAACGGCTCAAAAGGAAGCGGAATTACGTCTCCAGCCGACGGAATCCCAATGGGTGATACCTATGATATCGACTATGTGGCACACGAAATGGGTCACCAATTCGGAGGAAACCATACTTTTTCCAATAGCGTGGAAGGAACAGGGGTAAATGTAGAACCAGGTTCGGGCTCTACCATCATGGGGTATGCTGGTATCACATCTCAAGACGTGCAATTGCACTCCGACCCCTATTTTGTGTACGCTAGCGTAAAACAAATTCAAGACAATATGGTAGGCAAAACCTGCCCCGTTAGAACAACCTTAACCAACGTAGCGCCAGCCGTAAACGCGGGTCTAGATTATACGATTCCAAAAAGCACACCCTTTATCCTAGACGGCTCAGCAACCGATGCCAATGGCGATGTACTGTCCTACTGTTGGGAAGAAAATGATTCGGCTACCAATCAAACGGGGGCCAATAGTGCCGCCTCTGCCACCAAAACGGGCGGACCAAACTGGCGTTCCTATAACCCAGTAGCAACGACTAAACGTTTTTGCCCTCCTATTGAGCGCGTAGTAGCCAATGCCACAACAACCCAAGGATTAGATATTGTAGTAGAAGCCCTGAGCTCTGTGGCCCGACCTTTAAATTTCGTCTTAACCGCAAGAGATAACATTGCTGGTGGTGGACAAACAGGCTCTGATGCCATGGTAGTAACGGTAAATGCTACGGCCGGCCCCTTCTTAGTTACCGTTCCAAATACTAATGTCGATTGGCCTGTGGGTTCAAGTCAAGATGTAACTTGGGATGTGGCAGGAACTACCGCCAATAATATAAATGCCGCTGCCGTAGATATCTTTTTGTCAACCGATGGAGGATACACCTATCCCATTGTATTAGCGACCAACGTGCCTAATGATGGCCTCGAAACCATAACCGTTCCCAACGCAATTGGCACGACCAACCGCATCATGGTAAAAGGAAACAATCATATTTTTTACGATATCTCCAATACCAATTTTATTATTTCTGAACCGTTAACCGACTTCACCATAGCGCCAATAGGAGGATATACACTTCAAACATGTACTGGTATCGATGCTACAAAAGATATTCTGTTCAACACCTATCAAGGGTTCTCTGCCGATACACAATTTACAGCATCGGGCGAACCTGCTGGAGCTACAGTGGCTTTTTCACCCAATCCAATAAACACGCAGGGAATCGTAACCATGGCAATCACTAATACGGCTGCAGTTACTCCTGGCTTGTATCCTGTAGTGGTAACGGCAACTTCTGGCTCCATAGTGAAAACATTCACCCTGCAATTCCAAGTATACAGCGCTTCGTTTGCAACGGCTTCCTTAACTGCCCCTGCCAATTTAGCTACTGGATTATCTTCTTCGGTAACGCTTTCGTGGACCGCCGATGCCAATGCAACTTCGTATGACGTAGAAGTAGCAACCGATGCAGCATTCACGTCCATCGCCGCGGCTGGAAATACCGCGACAACAAGTTACCTCGTAACAGGTCTTTCTAATCAAACAGACTATTATTGGCGAATCAAGCCCAAAAACACTTCCTGTGAAGGCGCATATGCTGATGCCTTTCAATTCACGACCGGGAACGAAATATGCAATACGGTAGCCTCCGCCAATGTACCCTTGACCATAGCAACTACGGCCAACGTCACCATAAATTCTACCCTCAGCATCCCCGATAATTTAACCATCACCGATGTAGATGTAATCGTAGATATTACACACTCTTGGGTAAATGACTTGACTTTAACACTAATCAGTCCTACGGGTACGCAAGTGCAATTAGTAAACAGACCCTGTGCAAACTCCGCACTGAACAATGTAGTGGCCACCTTCAACGATGGCGGAATTCCTTTGGTTTGTGGTAATAATCCAGCCATTGGGGGTGAAGTAAAACCAACACAGGTACTGTCCGCACTAAACGGTCAAGATTCAAGTGGTACTTGGACGCTAAGAGTAAAAGATTCTGCCAATCAAGATGGTGGAACCTTAAACAGCTGGAGCCTTAAAGTATGTGGTATTCAAAACCCGCTAAGTGTAGTCGCTAATACCATTACCAATCTAGCCGTTTATCCAAATCCAAATACAGGGAATTTTACAGTGCAATTCAACTCGCTGTCCAATAACCCTATCAAATTAGGGGTATACGATATGAGAGGTAGAACGGTATTCGCCAATAACTACCAAAACAAAGGATACTTCAATGAAAACATTCAATTAAATAATTTACAAACAGGTGTCTATTTATTAAAAGTGATCGATGGGGATACACAAACCACCAAGAAAATAATCATCGAATAATCAATTCTCTATTTTTATACAGAAGGCTGCTTTTAAAGCAGCCTTTTTTATGGAATGCTACAATTGTTTCCTATTTTTACCAAACAATTTACACCATGGCCAACGAACGCATCATATTAGGTATCGACCCGGGAACCACCATCATGGGCTTCGGATTAATCAAGGTGGTCAATAAGAAAATGGAATTCCTGCAGTTGAATGAGCTAATACTAAGCAAGTACGATGACCATTACACCAAATTAAAAGTGATCTTCGAACGCACCATCGAACTCATAGAAACACACCACCCGGATGAAATCGCCATCGAAGCGCCTTTCTTCGGAAAGAACGTGCAGTCCATGTTAAAGTTAGGCAGAGCACAAGGTGTAGCCATGGCCGCAGGATTGTCCCGCCAAATTCCCATCACAGAATACGAACCCAAGAAAATAAAAATGGCCATCACCGGCAATGGAAACGCAAGCAAAGAACAAGTGGCCAAAATGCTCCAACAACTACTAGGCCTAAAAGAATTACCCAAAAACCTCGACTCCACTGATGGCTTAGCCGCAGCAGTCTGTCATTTTTTCAATTCCGGAAAAGTAGTAGGCAGCAAGAGTTATACCGGTTGGGATGCTTTTGTCAAACAAAATGAAGAACGTGTTAAAAAATAGTTTTCAGTCTCTGTTTTCAGTCTCAAAACTGCTAACTGCGACTGCGACCGAATACTAAAATGAGCGGCATCTATATCCATATTCCTTTCTGCAAACAAGCCTGTCATTATTGTGACTTTCATTTTTCGACTTCGCTAAAGAAGAAAGAAGAAATGGTGTTGGCACTAGCCAAAGAAATAGTCCTACGCAAAGACGAGTTCAAGGAAGAAATTGTAGAGACCATTTATTTTGGCGGGGGTACCCCCAGCATTTTAGAGGTGACACACATCAAGTTGTTGATTGCAACGGTATACGCCAATTATAAAGTAGTAGCCACCCCAGAGATAACCCTCGAGGCCAATCCCGATGATATCACTGAACAGCAACTCATCGATTGGTCCAATACGGGCATCAACAGGCTAAGCATCGGAATCCAATCTTTCTTTGAAGACGATTTAAAACTAATGAATCGAGCCCACAATGCGGCCGAAGCTATGCAGTGTTTACAGTTGGCAACACAATATTTTGACAACATTACCATCGATCTAATATATGGAATGCCCAATATGAGCAAAGAACGTTGGCTTCAAAACATCGAAACCGCCCTCGAATTCAATATCCCTCACATTTCAAGTTATGCGCTTACAGTCGAACCCAAAACGGCCCTGCATAGTTTTATTCAAAAAGGTCTCATCCCGCCCCTAGAGGAGGAGCTAGCACAAGAACACTTCTTATTGTTGGTAGATACCCTAGAAGAAAAGGGATTCATCCATTACGAATTATCCAACTTCAGTAAAGAAAACTATTTTTCCAAAAACAACTCTAGCTATTGGCTTGGTAAAAAATACCTAGGCATAGGCCCTTCTGCCCATAGTTATGACGGACTTCAAAGAGGATGGAACGCGTCCAACAATGCCCTATACCTAAAAGCGCTAAAAGAAAACAATCTTCCCATTGAAACCGAGCTGTTGACGGTAACCGACCGCTATAATGAATACATCATGACCGGTCTGCGAACCATTTGGGGCGTTTCACTGGAACGGATTGAGAAGGATTTTGGTAAGTCCTATTTGGAATACCTAAACCAACAAGCCGCAAAATACATAGAAGACCATTTGTTGTATCTAGACGATAATGTCTTACGTACCACCAAAAACGGGAAGTTCTTAGGAGACGGAATAGCAAGTGATTTATTCATGCTAAACTAGTTTCAGCGGCTAATTAGCCTTTTAATTAAAAGAATTATATTTGGTGTTAATTTAGCATGCTAGTAGAAGCGATTCTATAAAAGGCCAACCTATATGAAAGCACTCATCAACAATTCGTTCGAAATCGACTTATCAAAACCTATTGATATCTCCATTCCGTTATCCAATACCGATGACAATCCCATCGCTTGGTATATTGAAAAGCCAACCATCGAACCCGTTACGTTTGGGGATTGGGTAGGTAAAGTGGCAGCAGGGAGTTCAACCAACTTCAATAATATTTTCTTCAACCCACACGGACATGGTACGCATACCGAATGCCTAGGACATATAACCCGCGAGTTCTACAGCATCAATCAATGCCTAAAACAGTTCTTCTTCCTTGCCGAATTGATTTCAGTAACACCAGAAGTACAAGGGGAGGATTTAGTCATTACCAAAGAACAACTAGAGCGCTTATTAAAGGGTAACGATCCTGAAGCCATCGTCATCAGAACATTGCCCAATGCAGTAGCTAAAAAACATACAAACTATTCTCATACCAATCCTCCTTATCTAGAAGAGGACGCCGCTCATTATATTCGTGAAAAAGGAATAAAGCATTTATTAATTGATTTACCTAGCGTGGATAGGGAAGAAGATGGCGGTAAGTTAGCAGCTCACAAAGCCTTCTGGAACGTAACCGATGTCAACAACCTCAATCCCGACGCAAGATTAAACTGTACCATCACCGAAATGATTTATGTGAATGATGCTATTAAAGATGGCAGCTATGTGTTAAACCTACAAATAGCCTCTTTCGAGAATGATGCCTCACCTAGTAAACCTGTTTTGTATTCCCTATGATCACTATTTCAACCGATAAAACTAGATTGGACTTGCCTTTTATCCAAAACTTTCTAAAGGATATCTACTGGGCTGCCGGCAGAACACTAGAAGAAGTACAAGTAACCCTAGACGCTTCTGTTTGCTTCGGAATTTATCTAGACAACCAACAAATTGGTTTTGCTAGAGTCATCACCGATTATGTGGTATTTGCTTATGTAATGGATGTTTTTATAGACGAGAAACAGCGCGGTAATGGCTATTCGTCTCTTTTAATCGAAGCCATGATGAAAGCACCCCAATTACAACAAGTAAAAATATGGCGACTAGCGACCTCCGATGCACATTTTTTATATGAAAAATTCGGATTTACCGCATTAGCCCATCCAGAGAAAATGATGGAAAAAGTAATTACATAGTACCATGAATATTCAGCAACTATACGAGTTCTGTTTGTCCAAAAAAGCCGTAACAGAACATTTCCCGTTTGATGAAGATACCCTCGTATTTAAAGTGGGTGGCAAAATGTTTTGCCTAACGTCTTTAAAGGATTGGGAAAACGGAACCCCAGCGCTAAACCTAAAAGGAGATCCCGATAGCAATCAAGAGCTTCGTGCGGCCTATGAAGCCATTCATCCCGGATTCCACATGAGTAAAATCCATTGGAATACCGTGCATTTCAATAGCGATGTCCCCGACAAAATGATGTGCCAACTCATCAATGATTCCTACGATTTGGTATTCAAAAGTTTGACCAAAAAAATTCAAAACGAAATTCTAGAAAGTGAGAATTAGGCATTACTTTTGCAGAACGTTTTCAGTACCTAAAAAAACAACAGTATGTTAGATAATTTAAAGAAAATATTAAACGAAGACCAAGACCCAAAAGCTATTGAAAAAATCACTTCAAAGCTGGATAACCTGTTAATGACCAACGAGGAGATTGGGTACATAGCCGTTCAAAAAAAACCAGCAGTAACGATTTTTCCAGATAGCATAGTAGTGACCAATAAAAGAATTATTCTGTGCAAACCAAAAAACCTAGGATTGTCTATGGAGTTCATGGACTATGATTGGGATGATATCGCAGCCAGCTTTGTAAAAGAAGGTATATTAGGAGCGGATTTTACGTTTACAACCAAGTCAGAACTGACACATACCGTTGATTATTTACCCAAAAATCAAGCACGCAAACTGTACACTTTCGCTAAAGAGCAACTGGACTTGTTAAAAAATCCTATCGCCACGCCATCAACCGTCGAAGAAGTAAAACCAGCAGTTGAAACCCCAGTTGCCGAAGAAGTAGAAGAAATAGCCGCAGAGGAAGTAACTAATTTTGCCGAAATCATGCCGGCAACACCATCTTATACTTCCTACGAAGAACCATTAGTTGAAACAGCCAATACCTCCCCAGCAGAACGAAAACTTAGCGAGTTATCCCAAGATGAATTATTCGAAAAACTACAGAACTATAAAAAGTTATTAGATAACGGATTAATTCTACAAGGCGAATACGACACCTTAAAAAAGGAAATACTAAGTAATATGTAATTTATATTTAACGATATAAAAAAAGCCCTATTGGATTACAATAGGGCTTTTTATTTTTAAGTATTATTTATTTAATTCTACAAAATATTTGTAGAATAACGGAATAGTTTCAATGCCTTTCAAGTAATTAAATACCCCAAAATGCTCGTTTGGTGAGTGAATAGCATCACTGTCTAATCCAAATCCCATCATAATGGTTTTTGATTTTAATTCCTTTTCAAATAAGGCTACAATTGGGATACTTCCTCCTGATCGAACCGGTATAGCGGGCACACCAAAGGTCTCACTATAGGCTTTGGAAGCAGCTTGATATCCAATGCTGTCAATCGGGGTTACATAACCTTGGCCTCCATGATGAGGTGTTACTTTAACTTTTACCGCTTTTGGAGCGATACTCTCAAAATGTTTAGTAAAGAGCGCTGTGATTTCTTCCCAATCTTGGTTCGGTACTAAACGCATGGATATTTTAGCACAAGCCTTACTGGCAATAACTGTTTTAGCTCCTTCTCCCGTGTAGCCTCCCCAAATACCATTTACATCTAAGGTTGGTCGAATCGAGTTTCTTTCATTAGTGACATAGCCGGTTTCACCATATACGTCTTCTATATCCAGCGCTTTTTTATAATGCTCTAATGAAAAGGGCGCTTTAGCCATCTCCGCTCGTTCAGCGGCTGTTAATTCTTCAACTTTGTCATAAAATCCAGGAATCGTAATATGATTATTTTCGTCATGAAGTGAAGCAATCATTTTAGTCAATACATTAATCGGATTGGCCACAGCACCACCATATAAACCGGAATGAAGGTCCCTATTAGGTCCAGTAACTTCAACTTCCACATAGCTTAATCCTCTTAAACCTGTAGTAATGGAAGGTTGTTGATTAGAAATCATGCCAGTATCTGAGATCAAAATAACGTCGTTTGCTAATTTATCTTGGTTTCTCTCTACAAACCAACCTAAACTTTTGGAACCTACTTCTTCTTCTCCTTCAATCATGAATTTGACGTTACATGGCAAACAATCGTTTTGAATCATATACTCAAATGCTTTTACATGCATATACATTTGCCCCTTATCATCGCATGCCCCGCGAGCAAATATAGCTCCCTCTGGGTGAATGTCTGTAGTTTTGATAACCGGTTCAAAAGGAGGAGAGGTCCATAATTCCAATGGGTCTGGTGGTTGTACATCATAATGCCCATAGACTAGAATAGTGGGTAAGTTTTTGTCAATGATCTTCTCGCCATATACTATTGGATAGCCTGGTGTTTCGCACATTTCAACTAAATCACATCCTGCTTTTTCTAAACTAGATTTTACGGCATTGGCAGTGTCTATCACATCTTGAGCATAAGCACTATCAGCACTTACGGATGGTATTTTTAACAACTCTATTAATTCAGTTATGAAACGTTCTTTATTTTGTTGAACGTAGTTTTTTATATTGTCCATGTGTTTATTAAATGATTAAGCCAAATATACAAATACAATTTTCATTTTAATAAGTACCGAAACCCAAAAATTTTACAAAATAAAAGTTATTGGAATTTGGTATTTGAAAAATATGGCTATATTTGCACTCACAATTTTGCGGGTATGGCGAAATTGGTAGACGTGCCAGACTTAGGATCTGGTGCCGCAAGGCGTGTAGGTTCGAGTCCTATTACCCGCACCAAAAAGCTCTAACGAATAGTTGGAGCTTTTTTATTTTTAACAATATGGTTAATAAAATGTTTAAAGTTTATTTTGTAAACCATTCACAACCTAATGAAATGCTGTTAATTTTACAGCATTAATTCATAATTTGAATTTATTTTTTCTAAATGAAAGGGAATAAGCTTATGATGACTGCGTTATTGGCAATTTTTGGATTTGTTTTATTGGCATTGTCTGTTTATTTGCTAACCAAAAACAGCTCCGGTGCACTTAGTGCGGATAAGCAAAAACAGTTAGAGGATGCTATCAAACAGATTGAAGTGCTGCATGCAGAAATAATAGAAAAAGATAAAATCGTATCTGAAAATGAGCAAAAACTCAAAAGCTTTAAATCAGAATCCATGAGTCATTATGTCGGGCAAAATATGCCGATCATTGAGATTATGGATAATGATTTAAGTGAGGGTCATGGCCATGAAGAAGGTTCTAGAAGAGTACATAGATTAATGTACCATCACCAAATTCGTTTTTATTTGTTAAATGCAGGGAAGAACTCTTTGAAAGATGTTATATTCTCCATTAAAGATGATTATAACCGAAATAAGGATAAAAAGAAAAAATCAAGTGGTAGTGCAAATGTAGATTATACGGGTAAAAAACTAGATAGCGATGAGTTAGGTACTTATGAAAATATAGAGGTAAACACCTTAAATTTAAAATCAAAAAAATTAATTTATACTAGTAACCTTCCGGGTAGCTTTGGCACTGGTGATTATGAATACCATCTAATCATTGAATGGAGCCAAGGATTTTATCAAATGCTGATTAAAATAAATGAGTTAAATGGTACGCTAAATTATAACTATGAATTCTTCGATATGGATGGTAAACCAATTGATTTCAAGAGTTCGGAAAATAATGTAAGTAATTAAAAATGCCTCTCAATATTGAGAGGCTTTTTTAATTACTTAACTGTAGCAATCCAGTTGTTGATTTTCTTTTCTAACAATTCTAAGGGCAACACCCCCGATTCTAATACCTTTTGGTGGAAGACTTTGATATCAAATTTGTCTTTCATTTTGTCTTTTGCTTTTTGACGTAATTCTAATATTTTCAATTGTCCTATTTTATAGGACAAGGCTTGTCCTGGTATTGCCATATAGCGTTCGATTTCAGAAGTGATACTAGCTTCTGTTTCGGCTTCGTTATCTAGAGAATATTTGATAGCTTGTTCGCGACTCCAACCTTTGCTATGTATACCTGTGTCAACGACCAATCGAATTGCTCTGTGCATTTCATCATTTAGCATGCCTAAATATTGGTAAGGGTCTTTATATAACCCCAGTTCCTTACCGAGGCTTTCGCAGTATAACGCCCATCCTTCACCATAAGCACCAAACCAATTGAATTTTCTGAAATCAGGCAACGTTTTACTTTCCTGTTGCAATGAAATTTGGAAGTGATGTCCGGGTATTGCCTCATGCAGAAACAAATCTTCATCCTCCAAAACATTGTAGTTTTTCACATCAGGAATGGGAACGTAAAAAGTACCTGGTCTAGATCCGTCTGCGGAACCTTGCATATATTCAGCACTTGCAGTTTTTTCTCGAAATGCCTCCGTTCTTTTAATTCTGAATGGTGTTTTGGGTTGCAAGGAGAATAACTTATCTACATTAGGTTTTATGGTTTTGTATATTCTTTCGAAATTATCCGTTACTTGTTTAGGATCTGTAAATGGGCGTAGTTCTTTTTTAGTTCTAACATCATTTAAAAACTCTTTTAAGGTTCCTTTGAAGCCGACTTCATTTTTTACTTTTTCCATTTCGGAATTTAACAGAGCGACTTCTTTCAATCCCAATTCATGAATTTCTGCTGGGTTTTTTGAGGTTGTGGTCCATTTTTTAACTAATACTTTATAAAGATTATTGCCGCCGGGTAGATTACCAATGCCACTAGTGCTTCTGCAAGCTGGCACGTATTCTGTTTTCATATAATTCACAAGTTTTTGAAACTGAGGAATAAGAGTTTTAGTTATTGATGTGGCGTAATCTTTGGATAAAGCGTTTTTTTCTTCTTCGGTAAAATTAGAGGGGAATTTTTTACAGCTAGAGAAAAATAGATTCCCTTCTGCATTAGGAGTAATCATGTCTTCAAACTGCGGAATTACTTTTTCAGCTAATACTTTTGGTAACACTACTTTTTTAGCAACTCCTTTTTTCATATAAACCATAGCAGAGTCTATCCAAACAGCATAGAGGTTCATTCTTTTCAAGAATTTTTTATAATCCTTTACTGTTTTAAAGGGCTGGGCACTTTCGGCACTAGCGAATTGACCCATTGTGATATGGGTGCCGTCAAACTGCTCTATAGGCGTTAAATTACCATTTTGTTGTAGTAATTCGGTGCCAACTTCAGACTCCCATTTGATAATCTCATAACTATTTTTCTCTTCTTCTGATAATTGAGTAGTATCTACACTTTTCAATTCCAACATGTATTTTTTATAAAATAACGTTTTCTTTTTGCAGTAAGAATCGGTCATTTCAAAGACTAGCTGGTCATCGTATTCATGTTGGTCACTTTGGGTAGCATCTAGCGGATTCAGTTCGTTTTTTTCTTTGAAATAGGAATCAGTGATTGCTTTAAAATCTTGACTCTTTTTATCGGATTTACAGTTTACAAACAACAACGACAAGCAAAGCATTGTTGTATAAGAATATATTTTTTTCATATGAATGGATTTGATTGTTAATAGAAGTTGGTTTTGTTGAAATCATGATATATTAACCGTGATATACTCGTGAAGCAATAATATGGCCATCCTTAATTTCTAATAATTCAGCCACGAATAGGTCATCTTCATTGGCTACCATTCGAATGTATTCCATAAAAACTCTATCGGAATTTGAAGTTAGCGATGTGACTTTATAATGCAGGGTAGGCAATCGATCAAATGCTTCTTTCCACCAAGCGCGCAAGGCATCTTTACCGATCACCAATCCGTTTGTTTCAGGATGGTGTGTTTTGAGTTTTGGACTGTAATGTTGTGCATCATCATCATATAAAGACAATAATTTTTCCAAGTTATGAGCATTAAAGGCTTCAAACCAAAGATGGGCTATTGATAAGTTTTTTTCTGTTGACATAGTTTCTAAAAAAAAATCCCAATAATTGGGATTTTATGATTGTAAAAATATACTTTTTTATACGTTTTTCAAATTGATTATTTCCTGTTCAGTAAGGAATCTCCAATTGCCACGAGGTAAGTTCTTTTTGGTAAGGCCTGCAAAAGATACTCGGTCAATTTTCAAGACATCGTATTTAAAGCTTTCAAATATAGCGCGAACTACTTTTACATTAGGAGTTCTCAATTTTAAACCAATTTCAGTTTTTGGTTCGTTATCAATATAAGAGATTTCATCTACAAATAACTTATGACCATCTAACGTTACCCCATTTGCTATTTTTTCTAGGTCTTCAAATTTTAAATTTTTATCTAAAGAAACTTGGTAAATTTTGGAAGACTTTTGATTTGGAAGACTGAACTTTCTAATCATGTCAGTGTCATTTGTGAAAACTAATAATCCAGTAGTATTCTTATCCATTCTTCCAATAGGTTGTACTTTTGCTTTAGTAGCCGCACGAACTAATTCTAATACATTTCTATGATCTGCATCGTCTTCATTGGAGGTAGTGAAGTTTTTCGGTTTGTTTAATACGATGTATTCTTTGCGTTCTGGAGTTAAAATTGCACCGTCAAAATTTACAACATCGCCCGGTTTTACTTTGTGCCCCATTTCGGTAATGACTTCACCGTTTACTTTTACATTTCCAGATTGAATATAAATATCGGCATCACGACGCGAACAAACCCCTGAATTAGAGATGTATTTGTTCAAACGGATGTCATCTGATTTTAGAGGTTTTGGCACATTATTTTGCGCTACTTTAGCGGGTCTTTTAGTGGCCGATTCCTCAGTTGCTGGTTTTGCTTTCTTAGGCCCTTGGGCTCTCTTAGCCATTGCAGGTTTTGGCTTATTCGAGTTTGGTCGAGAACTGTTAGGTCTTGAACCACCTCGATTATTGTTGCCTTCCTTCTTATTCATAAATTCTGTAATTAACTTCGTCTGTTTGGCCATTGTGGCCTAGTTTGGGGCAAAGATACGCATTTAAGCTTCTTTAAAGGTGCTAATTACAACCTATGCGCAATATGTTTTGCTTTTTGATACAAAAATGATTCGTAAGAATGGATTGAAAAGGATACTAACAATTATAAATTAAGTAATCTTTTCCCATGAATAAGTACGTCGGGATTAATTAAAATAATGCAGAAAACTCCTGAAACCACTAGGAATTTTAATATGTTATGAAGTTTTAAGTAATCTGGTTTGGAATTGGACCTCCATAGTTTTTGTAAAAAGAAAAGCAAAATGATACTACTCAAATAAAAATAGAGATCCATGTAGCCTACTTCAAATATATCTACTAAAAAATAGATGGGTATAATAGTAGATATCGTAAGCAGTGTAATGATCTTTTTAGAAAAAGATTCACCATACAATACAGGTATCGTTTGATAATCATTTGCGATATCGCCTTTGATGTTTTCTAAATCTTTAATCATTTCACGAATTAAAATCAGTAGGAATAAGAAAGTAGCATGAGCGAAAATCTGGGGATAGATGCTTTTATAGTACAATAGAATCGCGAAAAAGGGAAGAACTGCAAGAAAAGAAGCAGTTAAATTGCCGATTACCACTATCTTTTTTAGTTTATGAGAGTAAAACCAAATTAGAAAAATATAGGTAGAGAAAAATAAAACGGCTCTAAATGACACTAAACAAGCCAGTAGCGCTACTATAAAGTTAACTGTAAAGTAGACATTTAGTTTAGTCTTTTGACTGACTAATCTATCGAGTTGTGATTTATTAGGTCGGTTTATTAAGTCTTTATTACTGTCGTAAAAACTATTGATAATGTATCCTGAAGCGATAGTAAAGCTAGTCACCAATACAATGATGAATAGATTAAAGTCAAGTAAAACGCTTAAGGCTCTTTTGTTTTCTGGAGCTAAAATAAAAATCGCTGATAGGTATTGTGCTAGTACAATAACAGGAATGTTATAACCGCGTACTACGGAAAACAAACTGATAATTTTCATTACAAGATGTTTGTTTTTACGGCTTAGCATAGTGTTTTAGGATCAATTAAAATTGGTACACTACTTCCAGTTTATAGTCTTTTAAAGATTGTTTTGCTTTTGCTAAATCTTGTGTAAATCCTAAAATGTAACCACCACCACCAGAACCACAAAGTTTTAAGTAGTAATCATTTGTATCAATTCCTTTTTGCCAAACACCATGAAATTGTTCAGGTATCATAGGCTTAAAGTTGTTCAATACTACTTTTGAAAGTTGTTTTGTGTTTTCGAATAAGGATTTTATATCCCCTCCTAAGAAGTTTTCAACGCAAGCATCAGTGTATTTAACAAATTGATTTTTTAACATTTTACGAAACCCTTCCTCTTTTAGGTTTTCCATAAAGATATTTACCATTGGAGCTGTTTCTCCTACTATTCCTGAATCTAGCAAGAATACTGCCCCTTTGCCGGTAGCACTTTGAGAAGGTATCCCAGTAGCTTCGATATTGTCTTTAGAATTGATTAAAATAGGAATGCTTAAATAACTATTTAAAGGGTCAAGACCTGAACTTTTTCCATGAAAGAAAGATTCCATTTGGGAAAAGATGGCTTTTAATTGCAATAATTTTTCTCGAGTTAAATTCTCTAAAACGGTTATCTTATTATCGGCGTATTTGTCATAAATAGCCGCTACTAAAGCGCCGCTGCTTCCAACACCATATCCTTGAGGGATACTGGAATCAAAATACATGCCGCGGGCAACATCAGCTTTTAAAACTTCAAGATTGAATGTTACTAACTCAGGTTGGTCAAATTGTAATTGTTCCAGGTAAGTAACAAAACGAACTAGACTTGCGTTAGATTTAATAGCTTCCTCTGATGGATGCTCATCCACTTTTAAAGCGCCGTTGTAAAAGTTATAAGGGATGGATAAACCTTTAGAATCTTTTATAATTCCGTATTCTCCGAAGAGTAATATTTTTGAGTAAAAAAGCGGTCCTTTCATAGATATTAATTGATAGTTTCAATTGCACCGAATCCAATTTCATCACAAATATACTGACCATTTTGACAATAGCCAACTAATTCAGTGGTAATAAATTGTAAAACAGTGGCTCTAACGTTTTCGGGATATAACACATGTACGTTGGCACCGGCATCTAGTGTAAAACAAATAGGAATATTCGTTTGATTACGGTAGCTCCAAATTTTCTGTATTATTTCTAAGGTATTAGGTTTCATTAAAATAAAATAGGGAAGCGAGGTCATCATCATGGCGTGCAGGGTCAATGCTTCGCTTTCTACTAATTTAATAAAGTCATTTAGGTTTCCTGTTTCTAAAGCCTTTTTTAGGGCTGACAAATTATGATGGGCTTGAGCAAAACGTTGTTCCGCAAAAGGATGGTTGTGCATTAAGTCGTGCCCTACGGTGCTTGATACTTGCTTTTCTCCTTTATCTACCAAAAGAATAGTGTCTTGATAGTTGTTGAAAGTTTCATGAATTTGTAATGGAAATTCTACCCCATATAAGTCAGAACTATTTTCAATTTCAGCATGATGTCCCCAAACAACTATAGTCCCTTTTACACTTCTGCAGGCACTTCCAGAGCCTAAGCGCGCTAAGAAAGAGGCTTTTTGATAAAAGTACTCTTCGGTCATGGATGGGTTTATGGTTCTTTCCAAACTCATTATATTCATGGCTAAAGCAGCCATTCCGGAAGCTGAAGATGCGATGCCGGAGCTATGAGGAAATGTGTTTTGGGTATCAATAGTAAAGTGATAGTCTTTTAAATAGGGGCAATAGGTGGCAATGCGTTCAAAAAACTTTATGATTTTTGGTTTGAATTCTTCTTTGGGTTGTCCTTCAAAATGGAAGTCAAATGAAAAAAGCCCGTTAGACTCTATTTTCTTAAAATCTAATTTAGTTATTGTTTTACATTGGTTCAAGGTAAAACTTATAGACGGGTTGGCCGGGATTTGATGGTCTTTTTTACCCCAATACTTTACTAAAGCTATATTACTAGGGGCACTCCATTGAAAGGTACCTGATGCAGGTTGATTGGAAGTAAGTTTAAAAATGAAATCCTTTTCGATTCTCATGGAATTAGAAATTTAGGCAAAGATACTTTTTTTACCAAAACAACCGGATTTTGTTTACTATATTTGATTATTATTTAAACAAATTAAGATGCAAAAAATTATTAGAATTGCAACGGCGGTTACCACATGTATGGTTGTTGGCTATTTGTCGGGGATGGTTACACGAGACAGTATTACCACTTGGTATCCTACGTTGATTAAACCAGTTTTTAATCCGCCCAATTGGGTATTTGCACCGGTTTGGTCTTTATTGTATGTGATGATGGGTGTTTCTGCTGGTTTAATTTGGACTAAGTTGGAGACCGATGAGGTCGCAGTAAAGGGTGCTTTTAAATTGTTTATTGGGCAATTAGCGTTGAATGCATTTTGGTCTTATTTGTTCTTTGGGTTGCATAATCCCTTATTGGCCTTGGTAGAGATTTTATTGTTTTGGTTGCTTATTTATGAAACGTATACTAAGTTTAAAGTAATCGATAAAACGGCAGGTATGTTACTAATACCCTACTTGGCATGGGTTAGTTTTGCTACCCTTCTTAATGCTAGTATTTGGTGGTTAAATAGATAAAAAAAGTCCCGATGATTCGGGACTTTTTTTGGAGAATACTCTTTATTCTATAATTAGTTTCTTGGTTATTTTTGCGTTAGAATCGGAGGTGATTTCCATTAAGTATACTCCTTTTGCTAAAGTGGCTACGTCTATGGTAGCACTAGTGGTGGAAGGGGTATTTATTACTTTAACGGCTTTTCCAAGCACATCATACAACGTTACTTTCGAAATCCTTTCCATACTGTTTACTACCTCAAGTTGGACCATCATACTGGCTGGATTAGGATACATAACCAAACTGGCTTCATTAAAGTTTATGGTACCTAAAGGTTGAGTGAACTTAACATTAAAAGTATTGGTAACAATGGCGTCATTGCTGTCGAAATAAATAGAGGCATTGTTAGGAATGATATCTCCCGTTTGGAATCCTGGTTTTAATTTCACTTTAAATTCAACATATCCAATGCTGCTGGTCGCGTCAACGGTAGAAGAAGGAAGATAGATGTTTTTAAAGGTCCAGGTAAGATGGTTGCCCACTCTATTCATCACATAACTATGACTGGCACTTTCCATAAGTACACTTTCTTCGTCTATTTTAGCATCTAGTAAGTCTTCAATACGAATATCAATAGCACTAGCGGTACCGTTATTTTGGAATCGGATGGTGTAGTGGAAATAGTCGTTTTGACTGAATTGATTGAAAGGAAGTCTACTGCCGTGTGATTCCATTTTGTCGTTAGGATCATAGGAGTTGACTACGATTTGGGAGTTTGTCGCGGTATTGTTGGAAGCATTGACGTCCCCATTTACGCCGCTTACCGTTACTGAATCGGTAAGTAAATCATTTAGGTTTACGGCAGGAATGGCCGGCACAGTCATGGTGACATAGATCACTCTAGCTTCGTTTGGTAATAGGTTAGTGAAATTATAGCTGAATCCAGTGGCATTATTGGTAATTCCCGTTTGACTTACCGAGGCAATAGTAACTGGACTTGGTTTTACAAACGTTAGGGTTCCGTTGGTAGCCGTAAGGCCTTGGTTTTTATATACGATTTGGTTGATGTAATTCAAAGTAGGTCTAGGAGCTGTGATAGGAGCAATCGAAACCGTTACATCACTGCAATCAACAGTGGAAGTGATTGGGAAATATAGTATTTGGGTACCGCTACCTAGCGCAATACTTATGTCATTGTAGGCTGTTGTACCTGCATTGAAATAGGTGGCAAATTCCGGTTGGATAAGATAACTAAAATCATAAGAATTGGATGGATTGGCATCATAAAGTGCGTATCTACCGGTAGGCGAATACCCACTTACATCAATTCCGTCATTGTTTTGTTGGTACATGAAATTGCCATTAGAGAATAAACTTTCGCTTGCATCTTTTATGCCGTCATTATTGGCATCCACAAAGGCTACGAGCAGTACTTTATCGGCATCGGGTGCACAGATGACATTGGCTAACCAACCCGGATTGTTAACCGAGGTATCGCTTCTGAATCTAAACGTTAGACAGCCATCTGGGCTAGTTGAGGTAAAGGGACCAGGTATAGCAGTTCCCCAATATCCACCAGCTAATCCACCGGGCACATTAGCTGCTGGATTAGTACTTGCAATTTGAGGCGCAGCAATTGAATTTCCATCAAACACATATAGAGCATCCCATGTAGGTTCAGTATTGAATGAACTGAAAACGACCGTAACTATTTCGCTTGCTGATTCCGGACAAATAGTATAAGTATCATCAGCGCTATTGGTATAGTTTACCGTAGCTCCTCCATTATCAACAAATGATCCTCCGCAAGCGGGTGGCGTAAGGGTAGTGCAAAAATTATATCCAACGGACCAATCGCTGGTATCGTTGGCATTGCATAACGCTCGAACATAAAAGGTATAACAGGTATTTGGCGTAAGACCCGTAATCAAATAGGGATTTAGAGTACTAGCAGCGCCTAAGGTTGCCGCTGTAGGAGCAGGAGAACCTGCTGGGACAATATAAATGTCCCATTCGTTTGCAGCGGTGTTGGTCCATCCTAAAGTGGCTGAAGTACTGGTGATGTTTGTAGCTGTTAGCACCGTTGGTTTAGGGCAAGAAGGCGGCAGACCACAAGTTACATTGGCGACCCAACCTGGATAATTGACCGAAGTATCCGAACGGAACCAAAAAGTTAAGCAACCTGTTGGGTTATTGGCAGTAAAGGGGCCTGGTATCGTAGTACCCCAATAGCCTCCGGGTAAACCTCCTGGGACATTTCCGGCTGGATTCGTGCTAGGAATCATTGCGTCCGTTATGGAATTACCTTCAAAGACATATAATGCATCCCAAGTGGCTTCGGTACTAAAATCGGTAAATGTAACGGTTACTACCTCTCCTGGGGTTTCAGGGCACATAGTATAAACACTAGTGGAACTGTTCGCATAATTGGCGGTTGCACCTCCATTGTCGACAAATTGACCACCACAGAGTGGCGGAGAGGCTAAGGTGCATGCATTTACAGGATCAGACCAAGTGTAGAAATCGGTGTTTGAACAGATGGGTCTAACATACAAATTGTAACAGGTATTTGAGTTTAATCCAAGTAATACAACAGGGTTTGTCGTAGTTGCTGTGCCGCTGTTAGAACTGGTAGGGGCAGGTGCACCGTTGGGAAGGGCTATATATTCCCAAGTTGTCGTATCGCCGTTTTCTGTCCAGCCCAATGTAAGTGAGGTAGTGGTTATATTGGATGTTGTCAATAGGGTTGGGGGAGGGCATACAAGCGCAGGACCACAACTGATATCAGCTACCCAACCTGGATAGTTTACAGTGCCATCACTTCTAAAACGGAAGGTGAGACTTCCATCGGCACTAGAGGAGGTGAATATGCCGGGGAGTGTTGTGCCCCAAAAGCCACCTGCAAGTCCGCCGGGCACGTTAGACGCAGGATTGCTACTAGCGATTTGAGGCGCGTTTATCGAATTGCCGTTGAAGATATATAATGCGTCATAATTGACTTCTACACTGAAGGACGTGAAGGCTACCGTAACCATTTCACCGGGCGTACTCGGATAGATCGTAACGGTATAATCTGAATTATCGGCATAATTGGCATTGGCACCACCTGGATCCGTAAAGGTACTTCCACAGGTAATGTTTTGTCCAAAAGTGCTGCATATTGACAGTAAGAAAACAGCCAAAAGGCTGAACTGTAGTTTTGTTTTCATATTGGTTTGGTTAGTTGACAGCTCAAATATAATTGATTTTAAGTAGATTATAAAAAAAAGTCCCGAAATAACTCGGGACTTTTTTTGGTTTCAAAAGAAATAAGATTATTCTATGATGAGCTTTTTAATTTGTTTTAAATTGTGCTCTGAAGTTATTTCTACTAGATATACACCCGTGCTTAGATTAGAAACATCCATTGATACTTGGGATGCAGCAATGTTCTCTAGGCTATTGACGTTTTTCCCTAGAACATCGTAAATGCGGATGCTGCTTAAGGTTTCGCTAGTATTTTGTAAGTTGATTTGAACCAAGTTGTGCGCTGGGTTTGGATAGATTGTAATATCATTACTGGTAAAAGTACTAGTTCCAAGTGTAGCGACAAATTGCGTATGGAACGGATTGGTCACAATGGCAGGATTGGAATCAAAATAAATTGAGGCAGCGTTTGGAATAATATCTCCAATCGCAAAACCAGGATGTAATTTTACTTTGAAGGTGATATACCCTTTGCTTAAGGCCTCATTTTGAAGTGCTCCTACTAAGTTGATGAAGTTGAACTTCCATACTAAATGATTGTTAACGCGTTCTAAGATATAGTTGTGGCTAGTACTAATCATTCGGATAGAAGTAGGGTCAATTCTACTGTCTAATAAATCTTCTACTCTAACATTAATAGCATTAGCTGTTCCTGTATTTTGGAAATGAATCGTGTAGTATAAATAATCGTTGGATGTGAATTGATTGAATTGAATTTTTGGGCCGTGTGCTTCCGTTACTTCATTAGGATCATAAGAAGCTACCACTACTTGAGCATTGGAGAACGTATTGTTAGTTGAATTAATGTCATTAGATGGAGCCGAAACAGCGGCGCTATCCGTTAATAAATCTCCTAAGTTTACCGCGGGTATTTCAGGAATACTCATGGTCACATAGAGTGCTCTGGTTTCATAGGGCTGTAAATTGCTAAACGTATAGGTAAAGCCATCTGCGTTGGTTACCGCATCTGCCTGATCAATCGAAAGGATTGAAGTTACGGGACTTTTCACAAAAGTAATCGTGCCAGAAGTAGTAGCAACTCCTAAGTTTGTATAAACAATTTTGTTAGTGTATGTAAAGCCAGGTCTAGGTTGGTTTATCGGTACAATTGTAACAGCTACATCGTTAAAAGGTTGCGTTAACGTTACTGGGAAGTATAACGTTTGATTAGGATTAACGGCTATATTGATGTCGTTGTATGCTACTGGAGCAGCTGTATAATATGCACTATATTCTGGATTAATGGTATAGCTAAAATCGTAAGTGTTAGCGGTTGAATCATAAATAGTATAGGTTCCGAAAGGCGAAGTGATGTTGGTTGTAGGGTCAACATTGTTTTGTTGGGTTGCAAACGAACCGTAAGTAAAATTCACCTCGTTGTTGTCTTTGATGCCATTGTTGTTTTCGTCTATGAAGGCTACTAATTGTACTTTATCATTACACTCTGGTGGTCCAGAGGTGAAGCTACCTGCTTCAATGAAAACCGAGGAGTCATAGATGCTGTCTCCTCTATCGGCAATCACTAATTTAATATGGTAATTGTGGTTAGGAAGAATAGCAGACGAAGCCGTCATTACTGCGGTTTGTCCGTTGTAATTGGTCGCCGAATTGTAGATGTTTCCGCCTAAATTATACTGTGCAAAATAGCCAATATTTTCTGAGCTACAGCCACCATTATTGGCCGCGTCTCTAATGGTTACTACGGAAACTGGCGTGGTAGTTCCTGGAACTACCGCTAAGTTGGTTGTTACTCCTGTTTCTAAGTCGGTTAAAAGAAATGCGAATGCATCGGAGTAGTCACATTGGAACGTACCGTATTCTTCAGAAGCAAAAAGGAAATTGAAACTCATGAATTCGTTTAAACTTGAGAAATCAAATTCTAATTTGGTTGCATTGAATGAATTCATGACGTTGCCTGTAGCGGTAGTAATGATATTCTCCAATTCAGGATCCCCAACCCAATTGCTGGCTCCTTCTCCTACCGTTGAAATGTTTGGTCCTGGAGCGCTTAAGGCATTTCCTGAAGATAAAATAATTCCAGAGGATAGTGGGAACGTTGTATTAACATTAGTAAAATAGCCAATACCATTTACGGACCCGTAATTTGTTCCTGTAACCGAAGTTACATTAGAAATGGCGATGCATGGATTATTTACTAATACATTGTTTATTAATTGTTCTGGCGCATAGTCTGTCGTGTTTGTTATTAATGGTGCGCCATTATTGGTTGTAGTAAATGATACTGCAGTAGACCAATCGGTAGTATAGCTTGAAGAGCAAATGGTTCTAATGTACACATCATAGCCAGATAAAGCGTTTAAACCAGTAACTGTGTATGGGCTTGGTACAATTACTCCAGTGGCTGTGGCCAAAGGTGCAGGAGTGCCAGTTGGTACTACTAAAACTTCATATTGAGTAGTTCCTAAAGCGGTCCAATTGATTACTGCGCTGTAGGCTGAAACATTGGATACCGTTGCTGTAGGTGTAAGGCAAGCTGGCATGGTAAAAGTATATGGATTTGACCAATTGCTGCTGTCTGATGAAGAACACACGGCTCTTGCATAGAATACATAATCGGCTGCTGTTAAGCTGTCAAAAACATAAGGATTGGAGCTTGTCAATGTTCCGACCGTTGCACTTGTAGGTGCTTCTGAGTTTGCTGGTACTGCTAACACTTCCCATTGCGTTGCTGCACCGTTTTCGGTCCAACTAAGGGTTACATTGGTTGGGGTGTTGTAATTAGCAAACAAGTTAGATGGTCTCGGACAAGTTATTACCGTATCACAACTGATATCGGCTGACCAGCCAGGGTTATTAATGGAAGTATCACTTCTAAAACGGAACGTTAAACAACCATCGGCGCTGCTAGACGTAAAGGGACCTGGAATAGTGGCTCCCCAATACCCACCTGGTAAACCACCTGGAACATAAGCCGCTGGATTGGCACTTGCTATTTGCGGGGCGTCTATTGAATTACCATCAAAAACATATAAAGCATCCCAATCGACTTCAGTATTAAATGAAGTAAAGGTTACAGTTACATGATCCCCTGGGTTTGTTGGGCAAATGGTAACGATATAATCGGAATTGTTGTCATAATTTGCGGTAGCACCGGCAGGGTCGGTGAACACATCTCCACAGGAAATGGTTTGCGAAAAGCTGCTGAAAATAGACAGGAATAACACAGCCCAAAGGCTTAAAAGTAGTTTTGATTTCATATTGGTTTGGTTTTGACGAATCAAATATAATTGATTTTTAGGATATTGGCATAAAAAAATCCCGAAGTTTTTCGGGATTTATCTATTATTGATGATTTGGTCTTATTGCACAATTAACTTTTTAATTTGTTTGAAATGATGCTCGGTCGTTATTTCAACTAGGTAAACTCCTTTGGCAAGTGTGCTGGCATCGATTGTTTTTTGATTGGAAGCTACGGCTGAAATTGACATTACATTTTTTCCTAATACATCATAAATAGTAATATGGTCTATTGTTTCCGGGCTGTTCGTAATCGTAATTTGCACCAAATTACTTGTTGGATTAGGGTATAAGAGGATTGAACTTTCGGTGAATAAATCATTTCCTAGGGTCGTTACAAATTTGGTATTGAAGGTATTGGTCACAATCGCTGGATTGGTATCAAAGTAAATTTGAGCCGTATTAGGGATGATGTCTCCTACGGCATAGCCTGGTTTTGGTTTGATTTTGAATTTCACGAATCCTTTACCGATATCGGTATTGGGAATCGAAACGGGCAGTTGGATGTTGTTAAACTTCCACGTTAGATTATTGCCTAAACGGTCTAGGGAATAGGGGTGGCTTGCTGCTAGCATCACTATGGAAGTTTCGTCTAGCTTGCTGTCAAGCAGGTCATTTACTGTAATATTCAAGGCCCCTGCTGTACCATTGTTTTCAAAGCGAATGGTATATTCTAAATAATCGTTGGAGGTAAAAGAAGAAAATAAGATTTGTTCTCCGTGGGATTCTACTTTATCATTAGGATCATAAGAACCTGCTACCGCTTGCGTGGTACTATTGGCATTATTGCTTGCCACTACGTCTCCTGTAGAAGGCGATATGGAAACCGTATTGGTTAGTAATTGTCCTAAGTAAACAGCAGGCATGGCTGGAACTGCTAGGGTCACAATCATGCTGCGGCTTTCATAGGGCGCTAAAGCGCTAAAGTCGTATGTGAATCCGGTTGGCGTGGCCGTCGTTCCAGTTTGAGAAATATCGGTAATGCTGGTTCCTGGATTGTTTGTAAACGTCAAGGAACTTGCCGAGATGGTTTGTGAACCAAAATTAGTATAAATGATTTTAACTTTATAGTTGGTCCCTGCTCTTGGAGCGCTGAGTGGTACCACAGTAACGCCTAAATCACTATAGGGTTGAAGGCTTGTTAATGGGAAATTGTAGGTGGTCATGGAACCCGTAGCTACGCTCACGTTGGCAAAGCTACTTGGAACGGTGTATAACGTACTATAATCGGAATTAACCGTATAAGAAAGATTGTATAGGTCGCTAAGATTTTGATTGTAAATGATATAGCTTCCTGTTGATGATGTGATTAGATGTTCATTTCCGTCATTATTTACAGTGTAATGGAATTGTCCAATGGGTGAATTGGGTTCGCCATTATCTTGCACCCCGTTGGCATTATAGTCCATAAAGGCATTTAGTCGTATACCGGCGCAGTCTATCGAGCCAGCACCTGCCTCGCTAACATTGCTTTGGGATACATTAATAATGCCCGGTTGGTTACTAAAATTGGTAATTAAGATGATGTAGTATTGTCCTGCTTGTGCATTGTCAATGTGTAAGTTTTCGGTGGGTGCAGCAGAATAACTACAACCAGTCAGTAGCGTTGTTGCATTACCATCAATAGAAGGTGGCGCGTAAGGGAATGAGTTTCCTACAAAATTGCAAGCAGCGGTTTGATCCGTAAAGGGCCCCCAAGCGGCATAATCTACATCTAAATTAGGAAAGGTTGAGTTAATCGTTGATTGTGTAATTAAAAGATTTACTGGGCCGCTTTCCGCTATTTTTACGGTGAAAAAAGTAGGATTTGGTGATGTAAACAAGCAGCCAATGGTTCCTAACGATGCTACTCCTGTTGTATTGATGTAGTTGTTTACCCCACAAATGGATTCACTATTGCTGCAGGTAGAGGGCACGGTTACACAAACATTGAAGGTAAGGTCTTGTGTACTCGTTCCAGTGGTATATACTCTGAGGTAATAGGTTGTTCCCACGGTTAAATTTGTCAATGTTTTTGACATTACATTTAAGGGCGAGCACGCAAAAGGCGTCAGTGCGCCACAACTTCCTGTATACACAGCGAAATTCAAAAGAACTTGCGGAATAGAAACATCTAAAATAGATACATTTAATTGGTCGTTATTGGCCACAAATTTGTACCAAACGTCTTCGGTAACTGCTCCATCACATGGGGTTAAATCCTCTGCTGAGGCGGTAGCGCCTATGAGACTTCCTGATGCAGGTTGCGTACAGATATGACCATTTACAGGTGTAATTTCACTAGCATTTATACATTCATCATTTCCAATTAGTGTGCTTGCATTGTAAACATATGACCAGTTACTATGTGCCCCTGCTGAACAATTTGCTCGCACGTAGAAGTTATAATTTGTGCCACTTGTTAATCCTGAGACCGTCGCTGGATTGGAGTATACAACTTGGCCACTATCGGTTGCTGAAGGTACAGGGAATCCTATAGGAAGGGCAATGATTTCCCAACTGCTTGCTGCTGTAGCATCGTTCCAACCTAGTGTCACAGAGGTTTGCGTTGTGCTTGTGGAGGCTACCGCTAAAGGTCTTAAACATGATGGTGCCGGATTACAGCTTACATCAGCAGTCCATCCTGGATAATTAGTGTTACTATCACTAATAAATTTAAAGGTTAGACATCCATTGGTGCTTTCAGAGGTGAATGGCCCCGGGATATTATTTCCCCAATAGGCGCCTGGCGCGGTAAGCAGTCCGATTCCTATAGCATTTGTGCTCGGAATTTGAGGGGCAGCGATAGAATTGCCGTCGTAAACATATAAGCCGTCCGTCATAGGTTCTGTGTTAAATGCACTAAACGTAACGGTCACTGCTTCTCCCGCTGTATCTGGGCAAACGGTATAGGTATTAGCAGAATTATCAGTATAGTTTCCTAAAGGACCACCGTTATCTACAAATAAATCACCGCAAGCTGGGGATGTAGGAGTAGTACAAAAATTTGTGCCCGTAGACCAAGCGCTGTCATCATTCGCAGTACAAACTGCTCTTACATAATAAGTGTAGCAGGTAAGTTGATTAAGACCTGTAATTATAGTAGGATTTTGGGAAGTCAATGTGCCTGTTGTTGTTGCAGTAGGATCGGGAGATCCTGTGGGTATTGCGGTATATTCCCATTGCGTTGCTGCGCCACTATTCCAGCTAATAGTAGCCGTAGAACTTCCAATATTGCTGATGGTCAACGCAGTTGGTTTAAGACAAGTAGGTGCTGGACCGCAAGTAACATTAGCTATCCAACCTGGGTTATTGATGCTAGGATCTGAACGGAACCTAAAGGTTAAGCAACCGTCTACGCTATTTGATGTAAATGGGCCCGGTATGCTAGTACCCCAATAGGCTCCAGGAGTAGTAGAAACTGGTCCATATCCGATGGGATTACTACTGGCTATTTGTGGTGAATTGATGGAGTTTCCGTCAAAAACATACAATCCATCCCAATTTGCTTCTGTATTAAAAGCGGTAAAGGTAACGGTTACCGCCTGTCCTGGACTATCAGGGCAGAATGTTACTGTATAATCGGTGTCATTGGCATAATAAGCATCAGGGCCTTCTGGGTCGGTGAATAGGGTTCCGCAAGTACTGGTTTGTGCGAAGGTGCTAGAAACGGTTAGCACTAAAGCCACCACTAGGCTGTAAAGTAGTTTTGTTTTCATGTTCGGATGATTAATGACTTTCAAATATAGTTGATTAATAGTTCACTAGCTCAACTAATTGTAAGATTTTTTAAAAGTATTTGGCATCCTAGTGTTGAAAGATGCTTCAGACGGATTACAAAATAGTAGCCTTTAAATTGTAGGAGTAGGGTGTAAGAAAGGACTGTTTGATAGCATTGGTAGGGCTTAGATAGGGCTTTGGGATAGGTTTGGGATAAGGTTACTATGGCGTAACTATGAAGTAACCATGGAGTAACTATGGAGTAACGGGGTAGTAGCGGTCAGAAAGAGTGGTGTAAGCTCAATAAATATAAGGGTTTGTTGCTTGGTTGCTGTTTTTATGGTTTTAGCGTTTCTTACAAATTTTTGTAGGAATGTTGTGGGAAGGTGTAAGAAATAGAAAAAAAGCGGCTGCACTTGAGTTAAGTACAGCCGCTTTTGATAGAAGGTTAGTTTCTTTTTATTGAATGATGAGTTTTTTGATTTGTTTGGTATTGGATGCCGTCGTGATTTCTAAGAAATAGAGTCCTTTGGCCAGGTTTTGTAAGTCAACTGTTAGTTGGGAATGGTTGGTTTCGGTTAGTTGTTTTACTAGTTTTCCCGACACCTCGTAGAGCGCTAGGTTAGTAATGGTTTCATTTAGGCTATTGGTAATTTGCACCGAATTACTGGCTGGGTTGGGGTATAGTGTTATGGTGTTTGCCGTAAACGAAGGATTTCCTAACGTTTGGAAGAACTCGGTGTTGCAGGTGTTGGTTACGATGGCGGGGTTGTAGTCGAAATATATCGCCGCTTTATTAGGAATAATGTCGCCTACTGTGTAGCCTGTTTTTGGTTTGATTTTGAAGTGCACATAGCCATGACTGCCGCTTGGATTATTTACGGTTGGTGGTAGGTTGATGTTGTAAAAATGCCAAGTGAGTTGGTTGCCTTCGCGTTTCGTATTTACGGTATGGCTGGCGCTGATCATTTCGAAGGTGCTTTCGTCTAAACCAGCATCTAGGATATCATCTACTCGGATGAATTGCGCATTGGCAGTACCCGTGTTTTCAAACTGAACTGTGTAATACAGGTAATCATTGTTATTAAAGTGGTCTAATCCAATTTTACCGCCATGGGATTCGCTTTTTTCGTTCGGGTCATAGGAGCCCACCACTACATGAGTTATAGTCGCGTTGTTATTGGAAAGATCAACATCATTGGCGCAATCTATGGTTACCGAATTGGTTACTAATTGTCCTAAATTGACTGTTGGAATAGGAGGGATATTTACTACTACATAGATGGATCTGGATTCAAATGGTGCTAAGTTGGTAAAGTTATAAGTAAACCCATTACTGGTGGCTACAGTCCCTGCTTGTGAGATGGAACTGATGGTGGTATTTGGGTCTTTGGTATAGGTAAGGGTGCCACTGGCAATTGGTTGTGTTCCATAGTTGCTGTAATAAAGGGTAATCACATTGGAAAAACCAGGAACGGGTTGCCCATTGGCATAAATAGTACATTGCGCATCAAGGTGGGGTTGGGTTACCGTTATTGGAAAAAATAAGGAATTCGCTCCGCTACCGGTAGGTAATGTAATATTGTTGTGGCTTACTGTGCTTGCATAGTAGGCGTTTAGATTGCTATTAATCGTAAAGTTAATATCATAGGAATTGGTTGGATTGGCATCAAAAATGTAGTAGGAATCATTGTTGGCATACCCGTAAAGGTTGTTGCCGGAGTCGTTGATTTGGTATACAAAACTACCGTAAGGGAAGTTGATTTCGCCGCTATCTTTTACCCCATTATTGTTGCTGTCTAGAAAGGCGTTTAGCACTAAACTTTCAGCACATTCGGCGTTGTTTTGGCAATTGACCATGCAAAAATTAATCGGACTTGACCATTCCGAATAGCCCGCACAGATTGTACGTAAGTACACTTTGTAACATTGGTAAGGAGATAAGCCTGTTAGCACGAACGGATTAGCGGAGGCAAAGAAGCCTTGGCTATTTTGAGAGGGCTCAGGGGCATCAGTAGGGAGTAAAAGCACTTCATAACCTGCTGCATTTGAAATGGCGTCCCAACTGAGTGACACGGTAGTATCGGTTAGGTTGCTGACGGCTAAATTGGTTGGCGCATTACATAACTGCGGAATGCAATCTATGTTGGCGACCCAGCCTCCTGAATTTGTAGTACCATCACTTACAAACCGGAATGTCAAACAACCATTTACAGTATTAGAAGTAAAAGGTCCTGGAATCGTATTTCCCCAATAGCCACCGGCTAAGCCACCGGGTACATTTCCGCCCGGATTGTTACTTGGAATAAGTGGCGCTGCGTTAGAAGTTCCATTATATACATAAAGAGCATCGTGTGTTGCTTCGGTGTTGAATGAGGTAAAGGTAACCGAAACCGATTCTCCCGGATTCCATGGGCAAATTGTTGTGATGTAGTCGGCATTATCGGGGTAATTTCCAGTACTCCCCCCTTGGTCGGTGAAAGTACCCCCACATCCGGTGTAGTCCAGTGTTACAAATGTGGCTGCATTAGACCATTCACTATAGGTAGTATTGCTGCATTCTGCTCTTACATAGACCTCAAAGGCCGTACTGGGGCTTAGACCCATAAGTAAAAACGGATTAACAGGGGCAACAACCCAACCTGTACTTTGGGCGGTAGGAGCGGGACTGCCAGCGGGTAGGAGTAAGATTTGCCATACCATTGCCATGCCGTTTTCGGTCCAGCTAATCATCGCTGAAGTTGCGGTTACGGATGAGGTTGTTACTTGCGTAGGCGGTACGCAAGCGGTGTTGCAATTTTGGGTGTGTAGTGTTAGTGTATTAATATTGGAGCAACCTGAAAAATTAGTCACTCGGGCATACAGTATTTGGTTTCCTGGAATAACGGTTGGGGTAAAGCTATTGTTTACAGGATTGCTATTGTTTTGGGCATCGGCTAGGGTAAGAAAATACGATACGGTGCTGTTAGGATCACCTCCTGTGATTTGTGTATTCGCAGTGGTTAAGTCGTAGAGGGGTGCTGCTGCAGTGTCGCAAAAGTATAAAGATCCTTGATAGGCGATTGCAGGTTGTGCTACAGTTACCACTAATGTGGAATTGGTGGCACATTGCCCCGGGTCTGGAGTAAATGTATAAACACTAGTAACATTGGTCATCAGGGGAGGTGACCAAGTTCCTACGTAGCCATCCGCAGAAACAGTAGGAAGTGTTACATTATTATCCCCTGAGCAGATAGTAAAGGAACTGAAAAAGGGTGTGTTCATTTGCGTTACATAGAGTTCCATACCGGAAGTTGTAACCTCTGATGTTGCGGTGTTAAAGAAACGGATTCCAATGATTTGGTAATGGGGTACTGCATTGGAATAGGCCGCAGGATTTGCAATGACGTTGACGTTATCGTTGGCCTCTCCAACGGAGGGGTGGAATGTAATCGTGTAAACATTGGGGTCTAAACCTAAGGCAGCAATCGGATTAGTGTTGACTAAATTAAAAGTCGCATAGCCGTTGCCGTTGTTGTCGCAAACATAATAGGGGGCTAGCAGACCAGGAGGCATTTGCCCGTAAGTAGTAAGAGATAATAAGAAAACTAGTAGGAGTAGTGCTTTTTTCATCGCGAGGGTTTTATTCGAAACCCAAATTTAGCTGATTTAGAGCGAACTGCAAATTAATTATAGGAATTATTTTATTATCTCTTGGGTGGCTATGAAGCGACTGTTTATTTGGGTGGCTTTATTCTATTACTAGTTTTTTATTGAGTTTGTGATTAGTGCTTGTACTTATTTCCACAATATAAACCCCTTTGCTTAGGGTTGTAATATCCAAGCTAGTTTGGTTCGACGTTAGGTTTGATTTTGTCATTACTAAATTGCCTAGCACATCATAAATGGCTATTTGTGCCAGTAGTTCGCTAGTGTTTTTTAAATCAATGTGAACGGTATTGTGGGCAGGGTTAGGGAATAGCGCCGTATTGCTTTCTGTGAAGGTGGTGTTTGATAATGGGGCAATAATATCCGTACTATAGTTATTGGTTGCTAGGGCTGAATTGTAATCAAAATAAATGGCTGCGGTATTGCTGAAGGTATCCCCAACAACCAAGGAAGGTTTTATTTTTATTTTGAAGATGAGGTAGCCGTCGTTATGGGCATCATCGAAGGGTAGGTTGATGTTTTCGAAGATGAATTCTACTTGGTTTGTATTGGTGATTTTAGTTATAAAAGGTGCCGTTCCGCTGAGTGGGATTAGGCTATTTAGACCGAATTTGCTTGTATCAATAACGTCTTTTACTACTATGTTTTGTGCTATTGATGTGTTAGTGTTTTCAAATTTAATTTTATAATGTACATAAGATCCAATGGCAGTGGCTTCTAGTTTTGTTCCCTCCAAACAGATTTTGTTGTTGGCTTCTGAGGCGTTTACCACCGTTTGATTTAGGGTAGCGGTATTGTCACTAGGCGTTTCGTCAACATTGGCGGTAACGGTAGTGGTTAAATGGAATGTATCACCAATTTGTATGGCTGGGGATTCCAGTTGGGAGTTTAAGTTTAACACGAAAACTATTTCTCGTGATTCAAAAGGTTGGAGGTTTATAAAACTCCATGACAGGGAATTAGTGGCTTGACTATTTGGGGCTGGGGTTGCTGAAACAAAGTCGGAGTTCCCGTCGTTGAACGCAAGGTTTACGGTACCGTTTTGTGCGTGCGTTCCTTTGTTTTTATAGCTTACTTTATAGGAAACGTCAAATCCGGGAATAGCGGTATCTAGGGGGATTAGCGTAATTTCTAAGTCGGCGTGGGTGCCGTTTGGTTCGATACAAAAGTTTTGTAAAAAAGGACTGGTTTGAGTTGGGAATGTTACGGAAGCCGAGCTTGGAGAAATAGTAAAATAGCTAGGGTTTTCAATGGCAGGAGTCACAGTATACGTTCCGGCTTGTACATCGTACTGATAGGCTCCGGAGGTATTTGCAACTAAATTTTCAATGGTACTGCCGTTACTGAAGGTAAGTTTTAGGGTTGGAAACGCAGTGTCTAGGGCATCACAGCCATTGGCATTTTCATCGTATTTGGTTGTTCCTTGGATGGTATAGAAGGGGCCTCCTGGGCTGAAACTACAATAGGAATTTACATGGCAGTTGGACAAGCTGTTATCGTCTATGGCATATTGAACGGATTCTATTTGGCCTTCGTCTGCGCAAATGTATTGCAGGGAATCTAAACCATAGATCATTAAGAATTCATCAAGGCTACCGTTTTTGATAAACAAGCTGTTGAGTGGGTTGTCGTTTATGCCGCATGACATTAGATTGGTTGAGCTGCTAAAATCTAGGGTTGTAATTTGATTGAAATCACAGTAGATGTCGATTAATTTGGGCAGGTGGCTGCAATCTAAGGATGTGATTTGGTTATTTCTACAATATAGATAATTCAGTAATGGTAGGGTACCTAGTGCTAAAGAAGTTAGTTGGTTATTAGAACAAGTAATCGTTTTTAGGGTTGTTAAAGTCGAAAGGTTTAAGGTTGTAAGTTGGTTAAACGTACAAGACAGTTGTTCTAAGCTGCTTAGCCCTGTTGTATTAATGCTGGATAATGTATTGTTATCACAGAGTAAGAATTTAAGGTGGGATAGATTAGTGACTGTAAGTGATGACAACAGGTTATTGGTACAATTCAATTGGACCAGCAGCGCAGCAGGATTCAGGGTTAAGGATGTTAGTAGATTATTGGAGCAACTTAGTTCAGACAGGTTTAGTAACGGATTTACATTTAAAGAAGTTAGTTGATTGTAGTCACAATGCAAAAAGGTTAGATTGAGTAAGGGAGCTACATTTAGCGTAGTCAATAGATTGTTGCTGCAATTGAAATTTACTAATGCCATTAGTGGCTGTACATTGAGGGAAGGCAATTGGTTGTTGTCGCAATTTAGCGTGGTCAAGTTGGTTAAGTTTGACACGTTTAGAGCGGTTAAACTATTATTGCTGCATTTTAGTTCTAAGAGGGTTGTCAGGTTGGATACATTAATGGCAGCTATCTGGTTGCTTTCACAATTAAGTTTCTGGATGGCTGTAAGTCCGGTTAGGTTCAGTCCCGTTAGCGCATTAGTTCCGCAGTTTAGATCGATCAGGTTACTAAGGTTTGTTACATTTAAATTGCTTATTTGATTGTTCATGCAATAGAGCGTGTGCAGTTGCGATAAGTTTGATGCATTAAGATTGGTGAACATGTTATCATTAATGGCAAGATAATTCAATTGACTTAGGGTAGGTAAATCGATGGAGGTCATGGCGTTATTACCGCAATCTAAATGCGTTAACTGCGGTAGTGTGCTGATGTCTAGGGCTGTTAATTGATCATCATTGCAAATTAGGGTTTGTAGGCTGGTCATTGCTGTTACATCTAGGATCCCCAGTGAATTAGAACTGCAGTCTAGCGACGTTAGGTTGGTTAAACTATTAAAATCGAAGGTTGACAAATCGTTTGAGGCACAATTTAAAATGTGTATGCTAGCTGCAGATACTGATAGATTATTTAAGAGATTATTGCCGCAATCTAGCCTTTGTAGTAAGGTTAAGGCTGCTAGGTCTGCTTGAGCTATGGCGTTATTTGAACAATTTAAAAATGTTAATTGTGTAAAATTGGCTATGCCTTGTAGAGAAGTAATCTGAGCGGTGCTTACATCTAAATAGGTTACTTGCGCTGCTTCACTGGTTTGTACTTGACCATCGTTATTAGCGTCTATTTTGAAATAGGTGCCCGACAGGTCTTTTGCTACTTGATTGTTAGGTGCAGCTGAAAGTAATTTGGTTTTGAAATTAGTGTCGGGAATCGTTACTGTTTGTGCTTTCGTTAGTAATGAAAGCAGCAGCACTATATACAAAAAATGATTTTTCATTAGGTTACATATTTAACCCTCAAAAGTATAAAAAGTATAGAGCGGGTCTACTGACAGTAAATAACTATAACGTTAAGAAATCGTAATGTAACTATGAAGTAATTGCAATTGCCGCAATGTAGCCACTGGTCCATGCATTTTGAAAGTTGAATCCGCCTGTAATGGCGTCGATATTGACAATTTCGCCCGCAAAGAAGAGGTTGGTGTGGAGTTTGCTCTCCATGGTTTTGAAATTGATTTCTTTTAAATCGATTCCGCCTGCGGTTACGAATTCCTCTTTGAAGGTGCTTTTACCGTTGACTTGGAACTGTCCGTTGGTGAGTTGGTTGGCCAGATCCGTTAGTTGTTTTTTGGACAAGTCGGCCCATTTGGATTCAGGCGTAATATTTGCTGCAAGCGCTAGGCTTTCCCATAGTCTGTTGGGGAAATCAAAAGGAGACTTTTTAGTTACTGTTTTCTTGGCGTGTTCTTGTTTGAGGACTTTTAGCAGGTCGATGGTTTCTTCAAAATCGCTTTCGTTTAGCCAGTTTACTTCTATCATAAACTGATAGTTTTTGGTTGCAAGTTCTCGTGCTCCCCAAGCGGAGAGTTTTAAAATTCCGGGTCCGCTCATTCCCCAGTGGGTGATTAATAGGGGTCCGGCAGCCTCTAATTTACTTCCTTTCACTTTGACCTTAGCTTGGGTAGACACCCCCATTAAGTCTTTGATGCGAGGGTCTTTGATGTTGAAGGTAAATAAGGAAGGGACAGGGGGGATTATGGTATGATTTAGTCCTTGAAGCAGTTCCCATATTTTGGGATTGCTTCCGGTAGTCAGGATGAGTTTTTGGCAGGAGAAGGTTTCGGAATTGGTTTCCACTTTCCAGTAGTCGGTTCCTTTGAACAAGGATTGCACGCTTTGACTGGTTAGCACGTCTATTTTAAGTGCTTTAACGGCATTTAGAAAACAGTCAATGATGGTTTGTGAGCTATCGGAAGTGGGGAACATGCGACCATCTTCTTCTATTTTTAGGGAAACCCCGTGCCGTTCGAACCATTCTATGGTATCGCCCGAACAGAATTGATGGAACGGACCGCGAAGTTCTTTTTCGCCTCGAGGGTAGAATTTCACTAAATCATTAGGAATGAAACAAGCGTGGGTAACGTTGCAACGGCCACCACCTGATATGCGTACTTTTTCAAGGACCGATTTTCCACGTTCCAGTATGGCTATTTTTAGTTTGGGATTGTTTTCAGCTATGTTGATGGCTGTAAAAAATCCGGCTGCCCCGCCTCCTACAATAAGTATGTCGTAGTTTGAATTCATAGTCTGTCTGG
>CANFZC010000019.1 GCA_947451475.1 Flavobacteriaceae bacterium
AAGCCTCTTGCTGGGCATCCATGGTATAGCTGCTGAAGGTACCGTTTACCCCAAAGGATACATTTTTCGAGAAGTCGGCTTTCAACTCCCCGAAGAAACTGATGGTTTTTACATTATCGTAAAGTACGTTAAACGAGTTGCCATAGTTATAGCCTTCCGAGCCAATCAATTCCTCGTAGCCGTTGTTTTTGAACAAGGCTTTGTTTTCTTCGTTAAGATAAGATCCTCTGATGTTATAGCTGATGCTGTTGGCCAGTTTCCCTTTTAGCCCCGCATAGACATCAAACTTTTGGTCGGTGGGTGCAATGCCTAGCGTAGGTGACACAAAGAAGTTTTCTTGTGCGAATTCGTTGTACGAGTTTTGTTTTAGCGTTCCTTCAATTCCGGCATAGAAAATCATTAAATCCCCTACGACTTTGTAGGATCCCGTTACTTGGGGGTAGATGAAGAATTTGCTTTTGCCTCCTTGTTGGGCCGCACTATAAAAGAAACCAACACCCGCATTTACGGACAGGTCGTCTTTCTTAATCTTGATGCTCGGTTGGAAGCCAAAATTAGTATAACCATACTTGTACGAGCTACCGCCTGAGATGGTTTTATCAAAGGAACCGCTAAGGTAGTCTAGTACAAAATCGGCTTTTATTTTTTGTTCTACTACATCAAACTGTAAAGAAGGTTTGGCCACAAAGCGGTTTTCTGCCGAGCCATAACCATCCCAAAAGCGACTGAACTTGATGCTGCTTTCTTTGAGCATGCTTTCGCTAAGGTTTAAGCGGCCTCCAACATACAAGGTATGATAGGTTTGGCGTTCGTTAATTCCGTTAATCGTAGCGTTATCCAACAAACCGGGATAGATACCATACCAGTTGTATACTTGGTGCTTGTACCCTAAGTCGGCGTTCCAATTCATGGCTTTCGTGCGGCTGCCATAGGTCAAGTCTAAAGCCGTATTGAAGAACTTGTCTTCCAGTTCCACCCCTTTGATTCCGCCTTGAGACGACAGGTGGCGTAACATCCCACCAAAGTAATCGGTATTGCTCACGTTTTGGGTTACGAAGAGTTCGGCATTTACCGTACCGTAGTTCCCTGCGGCCAAGGTTAGGTAGTTGCTGTAGATTTTCTCAGCAGGTGATTTGTCTACATCGGCTGCTTTCCCTTTGGCAGGCGTAAAGGTTGACGCTACTGGGAAGGAGAAAATATTGTATTGAATATTCTCTTTCTTGGACGTTTCTTCATCGTCTAGGGTTGGCGTTTCTTTCACTTTAAAAGCATCTGAGATGGTGGGGGTATAAGGTTTCACCACGTTGACTACCTCGGTACCAATGTTTTCGTCTTGCTTTTGTCCAAAAGACACTTGTACTATAAAAAGTGCTGCTATTATATACGTTACTTGTTTCATACTGATGGTTATTACACAGAGATTCACAGAGAAGCTCAGAGATTCACAAAGCGATTAGTTGGTTATTGATGAATTGGTTTTAGAAATTTCTCCCTTGATGCTATCGAGCTCGGTTTGGGCTTCGGTTACGACATCGGGGTATGCGGTAAAGTTTTTAATGACACTGTCTAGGATGGACGTGGCACTAAAGTTATCTTTCATTTGGTAATAGTTTTTCGCCATGATGACTAAACCTTTGGCTCCAAAATATTTATAGCCCGAATAGTCTTTGGCCAACTTCTGTACCGCTTTGTTGGAGTCTTCATACTTGCCGTCTTTGTTTTTAAAGTAGGCATCATAGTAGAGCGCTTCAGCGGCTAGTTCGCCCTTAGCGATGGTCATCAATTTGGCATACGCCACGCGCGCTTTGGGTTCGTCATTCACTTGAATGGCAGCACGGGCTACGATGATTTGGGCATCACTTTTTACTTTATTATCCGTTTTAGGATTGGCTAATACTTTATCAGCATAGACGACAGCGTTGGCATAATCCTTTTGATCGTAATAGGCACGCATTAAATTCGCTTGCGCAAAGGTTACGTTCTGCGGGAACTCGGCTTCCGTCTCTAAGCGTTGCAATACCGGAACGGCTTTGGCATAATCGTCCTTTTTTAAGTGGATTTCGCATAAGCGCGCTAGGGACTGCTCTGTATACTCATTGCGGGGTTTGCTGATCACGTACTCATAATTGGCCACTGCATTTCCTTCCAAGCCATCGGCATAATAGGATTGCGCCAAATAGAAATTGGCCTTCATGGCATGGATCCCGTTCGGGAATTTCGTCACGTAGCTGCTTAAGCTCGTAATGGCTTGTTTGGTATTGTTTTGCAAGTATTGCTTTTCGGCCGCCTCATAGGTATCGTTGTCTAGTTCGGCGTCTGTTACTTCGACAAAATCTAAGGTGCGTACCCAAGCGGCGTACTCGTCGACTTTGCCGTTATCCATATAAATTAAACGGGCAGTGGATACGGCTTCTAGTGCTTCGGGCGTGCGTGGGTAATCGGCTGCTACCTTTTTGAACTTGGTAATCGCTAGGTCATCCTTTTGAGCGTTATAATACACCAAGCCTTGACGTAGGGTTGCTTTGGCCGCAAAGGAGCCCTTCTTGAATTCGCTTAGCAATTGGTCATAGGTTTTTATGGCCAAATCGGTTTTGTTTTCGGTCACGTAGGTATTCCCTAGTTCGAATAAAGCATCGTCTCTATACTGAGAAGTCTTAAAGTTTTGCAGGAACTTCGTAAAGTCGTCAATCTTTTTGTCGTTGCGTGCTACAAAGCCGTAGCTCAACGCTTTTTGGAAGGCCGCATAATCGGCATCAATGCCTTTCATTTCGATGGCCTTATTGTAGGCATCCATTGCTGGCCAGTATTTTGAGGTTACAAAACGGCTGTCTCCTAGACGGAGGTAGGCATCGTTTAGGCGCACCTTATCATCTTTATTCCCGTCAATAAAACTTTGGAAGTAATTACCCGCTTGGTCGTATTCCTTTTGTTTGAAATAGGCATAGGCAATGTTGTAATTGATGTTTTTATTCTCGGGTGTATTCTTAGCTTCGGCATAGCCCACAAACTGTTTGAAGCTCAATAAGGCCTCATTGAAGTTGTCCAGACCGTATTCGGTTTCTGCTTTCCAGAAGGTTGCACGGGCGGTAAACTTCTCGTCTCTAGGCGTGGCAATCGACTTCTTGAACATGTTCAAGGCCTCTTGGTAATTGCCATCGGTATACAATTCGATACCGCGGTAGAAGGTCACCTTTTGGTAGGCCGGTTTGTTCTCGGCGCTGTTGTTTTTCTCTAATAAAGTTAAGGCGTCTTTGTAGTTTTTGGAGGTGATGTAGGAGTTAATCAACAAGGATTCTATTTCGCTTTTGCTTGGCGAATTAGGATATTTTGTTAGAAAGGCCGACAATACATCGGGGATGGATTGGTAAGAGTTTCCTATTTCGTAACTCAGCTTGGCATAATTCAAACTAGCATCCTCTTGGATTTTTAAATCAAACTCCATTTCAGAAGCACTTTTGAAGGCATTCAAGGCTTGTTGTTTTCGATTGGTTTTGAAATAACATTCTCCCAGATGGTAGTAGCCGTTTTGCGCCACAAAATCTTTACCGTCGATAATTTTATTAAACTGTAGGATGGCGTTCTCGTAATCCTTTTGTTGGTAATAGGCGTAACCTAATTGATAGAAATCGGTGTTGCTCCACTTCCCTTTTTTACCGCGGTATTCTTTCAAGTAAGGCAAGGCTTTGTCGTACTGTTGCAAATTGAAGTAACTTTCCCCTATGATCTTATTCAACTCCGACTTCTCGGCAGCAGTTGACACGCTCATGGCAGCAAGACCGGAGTCTATGGCTTTTTGGAAGTCGCCCGACTTGAAGTTCATGTCGGCCTGAAAGTAGGACAACTTGTCTTTGTATTTATCATCTGAGATTTGCTCGAAGTACTTGTTGGCCTCCTGATAATTATCCCCTTGGTAGGACATCATGCCCAGGTAGTATTTGGCTTGAGAGCCAAACTCCTTGGAATTGGCAACTTTATTGAAATAGTTGGTTGCCTCTTTTTTATTATCGGCGGTATAGTAGGCGTATCCTTTTTGGAAGGTAAACTTCTCTGATTGTTCGTAGGTTAACGCACTCTCGTCTACTTTGTCAAAATAAGTCAGCGCTTGAGGGTATTTCCCTTGCTCGAAATAGTACTGGGCTACTTCAATAAAGGCTTGATTTTGTTTAGAGCTCGTAGGGTAATCGGCTACGAATTGCTCCATTAATTCATCGGCATTGTTTTGGTTTAAATGAATGGCACAGTTGGCCGCATAGTAAGCGCAATCCGCCTGAACATCGGGATCGTTCGTTCCTTGTTTTACTTTATCAAACAAGATTTGAGCCGATTGGTACTGCTTGTCTTTGTAGAGCACTACCGCATTATCATAGTCGGATAACGGATGGGTATAAATGGCAGATTGTTGACCGGATACCTTAGATGTTCCTGCCAGGGATAACAGGAAAAATAACATTAAAACGTTGCGCATGGGTGTTTGGTTTTACTTACTCAAAAATATTACTCTATACCCTATAACGTAGAAAGTCCCGTATTTATTATAAACATTGTTGTAAACATTTTTTTGGGAGTGAGTTATGAGTTGTGAGTTATGAGTTGTGAGTTATGAGTTATGAGTTATGAGTTATGAGTTATGAGTTATGAGTTTTTAGTTTTTAGTTTTTAATTGGGTTTTGGAATTTGGATTTTGGGAATTATATTTACTATTTTTACAACATAAACCCAATACACATGGCACAAACAGTTTTATCATTAAAAAACGTTACGATTTATCAGGAAAACAGAGTGATTTTATCACAGGTGAATCTGGAGGTCAAAGAAGGTGAATTCCTTTATATCATTGGTAAAACGGGAACGGGGAAAAGTAGTTTCATGAAAACGCTTTATGCCGACTTGGCGCTAACCGAAGGGGAAGGCACTATCGTAGGCTATGATTTGGCCCACCTAAAAGAAAATGATATTCCGTTTTTGCGAAGAAAGTTGGGTATCGTTTTCCAAGATTTCCTTTTATTGCCGGATCGTAGTGTGAATGAGAACATGTTGTTTGTCTTGAAAGCCACGGGCTGGACCGATGCTGCTTCGATGCAAAACAAGATAAATGAGGTATTGGAGCGTGTGGGGTTGAAAGGAATTTCCAGTAAATTACCACACCAACTTTCGGGTGGTGAGCAACAAAGAGTGGCCATCGCTAGAGCGTTATTGAATGACCCTGAATTGATCTTGGCCGATGAGCCTACGGGGAACTTAGACCCACAAACCAGTGCAGAGGTACTGTCGGTACTCAAAAAGATTAATGAGAACGGCAAAACCGTAATTATGGCTACGCATGATTATGCCGTGATTATGAAATTCCCTGCTAAGACGTTGAAATGTGAAGACAACACTATTTTTGAAGTCGTACAAAAAACCGTTTAAGCGCCTCTACTAGCTTTTATTTTGGTTAAGAATTTAACCAGTAGTAGTATTACAAATGGGAAGGTTACCAAGTGAAAACGGTCACCCTGCCCACAGGATATCCCCGATGTAGCGATGATATAACCCACGTAGACTGCGATTAAAAACCCCCATTCCTCTCTTTTGTACTGCTTGAGGAAGTAGAGCGATAGCAAGACTGCCAGTAGGGTAAAGCAACGGTTTTGCCATTTTGAAAGCGTTAAAAATAGTTTATTCCAAAACGAAAAGTAGGTGGAATGCGCTTTATTTCTGCAATCCTCTATGCAGGTATTTCCGGTCTTTGTATTTTCAATAACATCCAAAAAATAGGCTTTCACCAAGTTGACTTTGTTGTATTGCAATTGCTGTTTTAAATCTTCAGCAGCAAGGCTTTTTTGTTGTTCGGTATCCAAACTAAACAGGTATTCGGCTCGGGGATTATTCATTTGGGAATATTCTTTTCCGTACTTCACGCATTCGGCTTTACTCCCCAAATAATTATAATAGGTCACCGAATCAATGTAGCTCACGGTGAAACTACCAAATTGGTATTTGAGTCCGGCGCACTGTAACAGGACCATTCCTACTGCCGCATAGAGAACCAAACTGTATTTTGATTTAATATTTTTTAGAACATCCTTACTAAAATACAGTATAAAAAGAATGGCCAAGAACTTTGACCCGGGCTTGATGAGCATGCTCAACACAAACACGCTCAGTGCTAGTGCCAAAAAGCGGTAGTTCTTTTCATTGAGATAGCGCTTAATCCCATAGAAACCCAACAAGATAAAAAGCATATAAATGTTCTCTGTTAGCAAATGAAAGATCAAAGCCGTATTCCCGATGATGGACATCGCCAGCAGCGTAAAGAGAAAGGCCATTCGAGCCCTAACAAAAGATTTTAGCAGCTCAAAAAGCAGCAGTAATAACGCTAACCAACAGCACAAATTGACATAAAAACTGAAGTGCAACACGGTGCTATCGTTGCCCCCAAACAGATAGGGAATGCCGTTTATTAGGGCCATTAAAATAGGTCGGAAGTTATGCCCTCTATAAAAAACATATAAGTTTTTGGCTGATTCCACATAGCTGCCCGAATCGGGATAGACGATCCCTTGGATACTCATTTGGCTCAAAAAATCAAAGAGCGTAATCCAAAGCAAGCCAATGGTAACCAGTAGCAGGTGATAGCGGTATTTCAGTAGAAAGGACTTCATGACAAAGATTTAAACAAAAATAACCAATTAATTGTATTTTCAATTTAGAACACTAGATTTGTGTTATCAAACCAAAAATACAAAAGAGACCCTCTATGAAGCTATTATCCATTATCATTCCTGTATACAACGAAGGGAAAACAGTGCATTTGATATTGGATAAAATCAAGCAGGCCGCTTTGCCCAACGCTATAGCTAAAGAAATCATCATTGTGAATGATTGTTCGACCGATAGTACCTCAGCAGCGGTTAAAGAATACATGCAGCACAATCCTGACTTATCGATTTCGTTTTTTGAACATGAAAAGAACCAAGGTAAAGGAGCGGCTTTGCACACGGGGATCAGTAAGGCGACGGGAGATTACACCATAATTCAAGATGCTGATTTAGAATATGATCCCAACGAATACAAAATACTGTTACAGCCCGTATTGGATGGCTTTGCAGACGTGGTTTATGGCTCGAGGTTTATGGGAGGGAATGCCCATAGAGTATTGTTCTTTTGGCACACCATAGGCAATCGCTTTTTGACGTTCTTGTCTAATATCTTTACCAATTTGAATTTAACCGACATGGAAACCTGCTATAAATTGTTTGATACCCAACTCTTGAAAAGTCTGGTATTAAAGGAAAAGCGGTTTGGCTTCGAACCCGAAGTTACGGCCAAAATTGCTAGAGTTCCGAAAGTAAGAATTTATGAAGTCGGTATTTCCTATTATGGACGCACCTATGAAGAAGGAAAGAAAATCAATTGGAAAGACGGAGTTCACGCCATTTACTGCATCCTACGCTACGGTATCTTCCATTAAACTAGCCAACAATTGTGCATTTTTATGATCATTCAATCTGGCATTTAGCACGGCCGCTCTCGATTCGTATTGCGTATACTCTAGTTGAAATAACCGCTCTATTTGTTGGATAACGGCTGTTTCGGTATTGGCCAATTCACACAGCTGCAGTATGGCTTCATCATCAACCATATTGTCATTGATTAGGCAAAACCGACTCTTGAACAAGGCGTTAATCACTTTCAATTTAGTTCCTGATTTTTGAAAAGACCACAAGACATTTACATGGGCTTGCTCCAAAAGCTTCGTTAACTGTGCTTCTTCCTTAATCCATTCAAATTGAATATTAGCCGTCCCTTTCCTTTGCTTTTCAACAAAGGACTTCCCTGCCGACGATGCGATGACTAAGGTATAGGCTGGAAGTTTTTTGAAAATGCTAACTAAAAAGGAGGCTACTTTCTTGTTGTCGGGTAGGCGTAAATCGCCGTGGTACAAACAATAAGTTCCTTTTCCCGATAAGGGAGCCACCTTTTCATTTCCATGAAATACCGGTACATAACTTACCGCTGACGTTAGTTGGGACACTATTCCCATCTCATAAGGCGATAAGGTAAAGACCTGTTTGAATGGCTTCAAGTCTTGCTCGTACTTGCTGTATTTCTTTGATTCGAAGTAGAACAGTAGTTTTTTAAACCAATGGGTTTCACTGGCTGCTATCCCCGCATAAAAATTAGATTCTATATTATGCAACCGCAAATACTTGGTAGCACTACAAGCTGCTGTTTGCAAAAGCATGGTTGTTTGCAATCCTTCAAACAATATGGGGGCGTTTACTGCTTTGATATTGACCTCCAACGCTTTGCTATAGCGGGTAATGACACTGAAAGGAATCGTTGAAAACAGCAAGGAAAACCTGCGGACTTTTGGATACAAATACACCGCTTTGGTGATTGCCTTTACTTCGGGCGCCACCGTCCCTCGGTCTTGATGAAAGCAATGTAAATGGATTTCGTACCCCAAGTTGTGCAGTGCTTTCACCTTGTAAAACACATCAATCACACCACCATAATTAGCAGGAAACGGGTTGTCAAAGGATATGATATGTAATGGTTTATTGCTCATGAGGACGCACAAAAATAACATTTTAAAAAGAAGAAATGCCTCTTTTAAGTATATTTGAACTCAAATCAAAAATATGCCTTTTTTCTCAGTTATAGTGCCGCTCTACAACAAAGAATCATTTGTAATGAATGCGATTCAAAGCATACTGTCACAAGGCTTTCAAGATTTTGAAATCCTCATTGTAGACGATGGGTCCACGGATCAAAGCTTAGCACTCGTCTCAGCAATTGATTCGGCTTCTATTCGAATACTACAACACGAGACAAACAAAGGACTCTCTGCCGCAAGAAATACGGGCATCCGAGCAGCACAGGCTTCCCATATTGCTTTCTTGGACGCTGATGATGTATGGAAACCCGATTACCTTGCTACTATTTACGCATTACTACAGGACTTCCCCGAAACCCAGTTATGGGCTACTAATTATGAAGAACTGCATCCCAATGCCGTCACTGTTGTACATCAAAACCCCGCTTTTAAAAAGGAAGACCGTACCGTAGTTGCTGATTTTTTTGCTAGTAATGTAGGTAAGCCCATTTATTTTCCGAGTAGTTTTTGTGCTGCCAAAGCCGTTTTTGAGACCATTGGATATTATAACGAGACCCTAACGTATGCTGAGGATGTTGATTTAAACATTAGGGCCAATTCCCATTATAAGTTGGCTTATGCCAACAAGCCATTGGTTACTTATACCTTATTTTCGGAGAACCAAATTACGAACAGTCATTTCTCTAGTAAAGTAATTCCGAATTTTGCAGACTATGACGCCCTGATTCAGGCTAATGCCTCCTTGAAAAAGTATGTAGATTTTAACCGCTATATCTTTGCCAAGTATTACAAGCAAGAAGAGGCCTGGGATAAATTTGATGCTATTCGCAAAGAAATCGATACTGCGAGTTTGAATTACAAACAGTTGTTTTTACTGGATGCCCCACTGTTTATGTTGCTTTGGATTAAGAAAATAAAAGCCTATTTTCTAAGTAAGGGTGTACTGTTGACTACTTATGACCGTTAGCCACATAGGCTAAGTACTCCTCGTATTCCCGAATATAATCTGCTTCTAAAAATTCACCAGAAGAAATTACTAAGCATACCGAGCCCGAAGAGAAGTTTTCTAGTTCTCGCCAAATATTAGCTTTGATCAACAAGCCTTTGTCGGGTTTATTTAAAGACACAATTTGTTCGTTAGTACCATCTTTAAGCACTACATCAAAACTTCCTGACAGCGGAATTAACAATTCTAATTGTGCTTTATGGGCATGCCCTCCCCTTTTTGCTGTACTGGGCACATCAAATAAGTAATACACTCTTTTGATTTCAAATGGGAGTGTATCTTTTTCTATTACCGCAATATTACCGCGGTAATCTTCAACTTTAGGTATGGTAATTAACTCAAAATTCATGGGGCTAACTTACAGTATTTTTTAAGATTTGCAACCATTGCTTGCCTATTATTTCTATATCGAATGGGGCTACACTATCCATAGCATTGCGTTTACACTCGTTGTAAAGTGCTTCATTCTCTGCGAACAAATTCATCGCCTTTACCAGTTGTGCTTGATTTTGATCTTCCACTAATAGTCCGTTACTCCCGTGACTTATGACTTCATTGGGACCACTAAAACAATCGAAGGACACTACGGGGGTACCGACTGCCAAGGACTCGATAATCACGTTAGGAAAGCCCTCGTTCTTGCTGGTCAAAACGGTAAACAACGCCATTTTATAGTAGGGAAAAGGATTGGCTACAAAACCTTTGAAAAGGACCTGTTCTTTTACTCCTACTGCTTCAGCCAGCGCTTTGTATTTTGCTTGATGCTTGCCTTCCCCTACCAAAAGTAGTTTGATCTTCTTGCTGGGTAAAACCGAGTTAGCGTAGGCCTTAATCAGTACATCAAATTGTTTTACCTCATCGTTCATGCGTCCGATGCCCATAATGAATGCATCTTGTTCGCACTGCTCTTGCTTTAAAAGGCCTATTGATTTTAGGTCAATGGGATTGTATACTTGAAGGCTGTTTGCTGCTAATCCTTGAGTAACAACTGCTTGTTGTATTGCTTTGGAAACGGCCACTATATGGTGGTCTTTATACAACAACCTGGATAAAAAGGGGCTTTTTGGAAAATAATAATTGAGTATGCCGCTGTGGACGGTATAGAAGGTTTTTTTGGGGAAAACACTTTTAGAAAGCAACCATTCTAAAGGAAAAACCGTCCGCATCCGAAAATCTAGTACGGCATCGAATTCCTGTTGGACAAAGTAGGTTTTCAACTGTTGAAAGCGCTTGCACTTTCTGGTAATGAAATTAGCCTTGGGCGCAATGGTTCCTAAATTCAATAGCTGTCCTGCAAAATCATAGGTGATTGCATCACAAAAAATAATATTGTGCACCTCACAGCCTGCTTGGTTAAAATAGATTGACAATAGGGCATGTACTTTTTCGGCACCTCCTCCTGATAAACTATCTCCTATCAGTGCCAATTTGCAGTTTGTATTGTGTTTTATCATTATTGACCTCTATTATGCAACAAACCTCGTTAATTTTTTTATTTTTACCATCACTACAAATATAAACATTCATGCGGATTTTACTTCTTGGTGAATACAGTCGGTTGCACAATTCTTTAAAAGAAGGATTACTTCATCTTGGACATGAGATAGTATTAGTAGGCAATGGCGATGGCTTTAAGAATTATCCCGTTGATTTTTCTCTGAAGGCAACCTGGTGCGAGAGTCTATTGGGTAGGATTCCGAGACAAATCCTCTTCAAACTATTTCGGTTTGATATTGCCAAATGGGAGCACGGACTGCGCTTTTATCTGCTGCTATCTAAACTGAAAAACTTTGATGTAGTACAATTGATCAACGAAAGTCCGATTCAAACTACGAAAGGCTTTGAACGCTATCTTTTACAGCAATTGGTCAAACAAAACGGCAAGCTGTTTTTGCTTTCCTCTGGAGTCGATTATTTGAGTGTTCAGTATTTATTGCACAACCCAGTAAAGAAAAATATCTTACAGCCTTTTCTAGAGAATCCCTCTTTAAAAAAAGAATACCAGTATGTGCTGGATTATACTAGCCAAGGGCATCAAAAAATACATGAGTATCTCTTTGAGCACTGCCAGGGCGTTATTGCCACTGATATTGATTATGTATTGCCATTAGCAGGGCATCCTAAATATCTAGGATTAATTCCGAACCCTATAAACACCTCCGAATTACGTTATATACCTATAGAAAATACCGCGCCTATCACAGTGTTTTTAGGCATCAATCAATGGAACACCCTACAAAAAGGAATCCTTTATTTTGAACAGGCTTTAGCGCAAGTTAAAGAAAAATACCAAGAAGCGGTTGAAGTCATTGTCGTTCAAAACATTCCGTACCACGAGTATATCGTGCTCTATAATAAAGCCCATATCGTATTGGATCAAGTGTTTGCCTATGACCAAGGCTATAATGCCCTAGAAGCCATGGCTAAAGGAAAAGTAGTTTTCACAGGGGCCGAAAAAGAATTCTTAACCCACTATGGATTACAGGAAGATGAAGTGGCTATTAATGCGTTGCCCGACGTCCCTTATTTGGTCGAAAAACTATCTTATTTAATAGAGCATCCGGATGCCATTAGTGCCATCAGTATGCGGGCAAGAACATTTATAGAAAAGGAGCATGATTTGGTCGCTATTACCCAACGGTATTTAAACATGTGGGCAGGATGAAAGCAGTGCACAGGATGTCTTTACTTCAAAAATTAGGAAGCGTACTTATATTTTTAATTCCTGTTCTAACGGCTTTTTTTTATGCTTATACCCTACCCGTTTCTTTTGATGAAGCGGTCACCTATTTGTATTTTACCCAAAAAGGATTTACGGCTAGTATTACTAATTATCCCGCCCCGAATAACCATGTCTTGCATTCCTTACTCACCAATGCAACCCGATATATTCCTTTGTTGAGTACGTTACTAAAATTGCGCATTTCCTCCCTCTTATTTTCCGCAGCCACTCTCGTAGTCAACTACCAATTTATTAAAAAGCACTTTAGTCAAAAAATGGCGCTTAGTGCGGCAGGCGTTGCTTCAGTTCTCTTTTTAAATTGCTACTACAGTTATATGTCAAGAGGCTATGAATTGGTAAGTCTTTGCTTTATCCTGAGCTTATTTTGCGCCTTTACAATCATTAAGGAACCTAATCCCAATAAAAACTGGGTCCTTTTGGGACTCTTTTCGGTTATCGGTTTTTTTACTGTTCCCACCTACCTGTATCCCTTTATTTCTATCAACTGTTTTATCGTATTGCTGCAGCGCAAAACCTTATGGAAACAAGTACTTTTAGTGGGATGCGTATTGCTCCTGGTATTCCTGTTATACCTTCCGATCATTTATGCCAATGGATTAGAAGCTTTAACCAATAACACCTATGTAAAACCCTTACCCCTGTATACGGTACTCCGATCCTTGCCCAAATATTACCTGATTACCTTAGCGGAAATTACTGGTATACCTTGGGTGGTAATCGTCTTGCTGTTGCTGTTTAGTTGTTATTTAATTTTTAGAAGTAAAGACAAAATGGCTATGTACTTCACTGTTATTTTCGTTGTTACTCCCTTGCTTTTTTTAAGTATCCAAAGGGTATTGCCCTATGCGCGTGTTTTTACTTATTATAACTATATCATCGTATTGCTAGTTTTACTCCCGCTGCAACAAAAAATAGATAAAGTACCCTATACCCTCTTGATTCCGATTATTTTAACCCTACAAATTGGATTAGTACTGAATTTTAATTGGAAAATTTATTCTTATGAAGACAAGGATAATGCTATCAACATCACGGCTTCAAAATTGATTCCCAAGATACTAGGCAATCATAAGTATCTTATGAATGACGTATTGCTTCCCTATAATTTGGAATTTGAATTAAAAGATAAAGGATATACCCACTATACTATTAAAGAGACCAGCTACAAAAAAATCAGTGCGGATACGCTAGCTGATTATGATTATATTGTAATCAAAAAAGAAGAAGACAATACAAAAAATAAGCAAGCGTTTTACCAAACGGATTACTATTCCGTGTATGCTAATTGATGCCTTTTGCGGGGATTAGGACTTACTAAACAATTTTCTAAACATTAGTAGTACTACAATAAAACTTAGGATGTTGGCGATACAATAGGCTTGCAGCGCTCCCTTTATGCCATAAAGCGGCAAGAGATATAATGCCAGCAGCAAATAAGAACAGTTAAAGAGCAATTCGATGATAAAGTATCTTTTCATCATGGTTTTTACCAATACTTGGAAACCAAATGCTAAGGTCATAATGCGAAAAAAGTCGCCTATCAATTGCCAGATAAGAAGGTCATTTATACTTGAAAATTCTGCTGTAAACGCTAATTTCAGCACAAAAGATTTGGCTAAATAGAGCCCCAACAGCATTACGAAAAACAGCGGAACTAGGACTTTAAAATACTCTTTTAGTTCTACTTTGAATTCGCTTTCGGTATGAATTGAAGCTAGTTTTGGCATATAGTACAAGGAAAGCCCGGAACTAAAAAACATCATATAAAAGCCCGACAATCTATTTATAGCATCCCATAACCCAGCCTCATTAAGAGCATATTGCCTTACTATGGAATCCCTAATTACCATTAAAGTTACGGGCACTACCACAGCACTCAGTAGCGCCATAATTGAAAACCTTTGGATGATTTTCAGGTATTTTACGCTAAGGATTTTTTGCAATCGGAATTGGAAATAACTTTTGTCTTTACTAACAAAAACATAGGTTACAACAACCATCAAGAACTCTCCCAGCGCAACAGACAACAAGCCCCCTTCTATATTATCAAACATTATTAAATAGGCTGTTGTACCAAACAGCACTACATTCGAAATCACCTGAATTAAGATAATACTCTTGTATTTTTCTAGTCCGTTATAAATGGCCAACCAAAAGGAATTAATGACCATCAGTGGCAGTAAGAGTCCGAAAAAGCGAATGGGGGTAGTATATTGATTTGAGTAAAACAATAAATGGGACAACATTGGTGCCATGGCTTCAACGGCAATGCATAAAAGTGTTGATATACCCAAAAATAGCCAGAAAAAGGTGGAATACACTATGGATAATTCTTCTTGATCATCTTTATTTTCGACAAATAACTTGACTATGGAATTATTAATACCTAGCGTAGCGATGGACTTTAGCATCCCTGAAAAGTTTTTAAAACTTCCTATTAATGCCATTCCAGAAGTCCCTAAAAATACCGCTATAATTTTGGACGAGAAGATACCCAATATAAAACTAACGAACACTGAAATAGAATTCAGTGATACTACTTTTAGTAGACTATGTCGTTTTAGGATTTTCAATTTAAATTTCTCGTATTACTTTGGCAGGGTTGCCAGCAGCTACAACATTAGCAGGGATATTTTTGGTAACTACGGCGCTGTTCCCTATCACTGCATTTTTACCAATAGTCACCCCTTTCAGTATGGTTACATTATCTCCTATAAATACATTTTCTTCAATAAGCACTGGGGCTGAATTAGGTTCCCCCTCTATTCTTTGGTCTATGGCTAGACTATGACCATCATGATCCATAATGGAGCAATTAACGCCAATTAACACCTTAGATTTAATTGTGATTTTATCCCTTGCTTCTGCAGAAAATCCGTTATTCAACGTAACGTTGTCCCCAATTATAATTTGGCTATTTTCAGTTCTGGCTTCCATATAGGCGTAGTGCGAATAAAAATTAGGAGATGCAATGACTCCAAACTGTACATTCTCACCAAAGGTTATACAACCCTTTCCTTTTACTAGAAGCGGATGGAATAATCGCGCTTGCCCTATGACCTTATGACAATCGGACAACCATTTATATTTAACAATCCGTAATTTTATAAAAAAGAAATGCTTTAGACTCATTTAATATCGGTTTAAAATTTGGATTACAGTAGCTACCTCATCAGAGGTCATAACTGGGCTGATGGGGATACTCAAAACCTCTTGATGTATTTTTTCAGTAATGGGCAAGGAGATGGAATGCCATTCGGGCAATGCTTTTTGCTGGTGTGGTGGAACCGGATAATGGATCATGGTTTCAATCCCCTTTTCTTTTAAATAGTTTTGAAGATGCAGGCGGTCCGTTGTACGGACCACAAACAAATGAAACACATGATTATTGGAAAAATCCCAATAGGGTAATTCTACCTTATTGTTTTTGATTTCGGTTAAATACCTTTTAGCAATTCGTTTTCTTTGTTCGTTTTCAGCATCTAAATACGGTAACTTCACGTTTAGAAAAGCGGCTTGTAGTTCGTCTAAGCGGGAGTTTACACCTATAACTTCGTTATAGTATTTTTGTTCGGACCCATAATTGCGCAAGGCTCTAATCATCTTATATACGGCTTCATCATTGGTCGTTACCGCACCGGCATCACCTATGGCTCCAAGATTTTTAGCGGGGTAAAAACTAAAGGCTGCAGCATCGGCTAGGTTTCCAGCTATGCCTTTATCGTTTTGGGCTCCGTGCGCTTGAGCAGCATCTTCGAACAGCCATAATCCATTTTGTTTTGCGATGGCAGCGAGTGCGCTCATATCGGCCAATTGACCGTATAAATGCACCGCTAAAATTGCTTTCGTTTTTGCCGTGATTTTGCTGGAAACTAAAGTAGCATCCAAGTTAAAGGTTTGCCCATCGGGCTCCACCAAGACGGGAACTAAATCAGCTTGCAGTATGGCTAGTATACTTGCAATATAGGTATTGGCTGGGACTATGATTTCGTCCCCCTTTTGCAATCTTCCTAGTTGTATATAGGCTTTAAAGATTAGGATTAAGGCATCGAGACCGTTGCCTACTCCGGCACAATACTTTACGCCGCAATAGTGGGCAAAACTAGATTCAAATGCTTTGACTTCTTCTCCCAAAATAAACCAACCCTTCTCAAGCACTAAATCCATTTTTTGTTGGAATTGTGTTTGGTATGCGCTGTTTATTTTTTGTAAATCGAAAAACTTAATCATAGTAGCACAGCATCTAAAAGTGAAAAATGGGAGGTATTGATTTCGTAAAAATCCTGTACGGTAGTTTTAGCGCCAAAGCTTTCTTTCCAATACAATAGGCCGGCATTTATTTTGCGTCCGTTATCTTCATGGGAGGTGCCAAAATCAAAATAGTGCTTGTCTTTAAATACCTCTGTTATGAGATGGTTATGCAAAAAGTCTAGGCTACCCAATTGGTTTTTGTCGCCATTGCCCGAAATGTATTGTGAGTGTGCCACCTTATTTGAAACTAAAATTGTGGTTCCTGCCACCAATTCCTCTTGATGGTAAACATTAAACTGACGGATATTATCAGGAAAAAGCTTGTGTAGTCTTTTAATTTCCTCTAGTGAATGCACGGGTTTCGCTCCGTGTTTTTCTTTTAAATTCGGAATCAAAATAGTGTTCCAAAAGGACTCAAAATCAGTCACTTCTTTTATTTCCAACTCGTTTTTAGCGCCCCTTTTCACCCCTTGTTTTCTATCGGTTGACAAGGAATAATTTTGCGTTAAATCAAGTACTGAAAGGCAATCCCTTCGAACAAGATTTGCCTGTAACAAGAATAACACATATTCGATTTCTTCTGCAAAGCACGTTGTGTAAATGGAAGGAATCAACTTAAGTTGAAGGGTTTGGATTTTTTGATGGTGTAGAAAGTCCAAAACGGTTCTGACGATCGCAATCACCTCGCTTAGTTTGCTGTTTTCTGCAAAAACAAAGCCCCCGTAGGTTAATCCTTGATGCGAATAAAGTGTAGACCCTTGTCGGTTTGCCGGCACTACCGCTACTAGCGAAGCTGCTTCAAAAACGAGTAAGGATTCGTCTACGAAACGATCAGCATGGTATTCCATAAAATCGCGTTCAAGTAAAAAAGTAGCATTTTTGGCCTGTTTTATAAACGCATTCCAAATGGCGGCATCATGGGTTTCAAAACGTCTGACAGTATAGTTTTTCACGTGTTCACTTTAACTTTGGAAAATTAAACATTTATTTTTAAATACCTTATGAATGTTAAAAATTAGATTTTATAGAAATATTGCGTAATTTTAAAATTCATTAATTGAATGAAAGTGAAGTTACAACGGTTTTTGCCCTTATTTATTGTCCTATTGAGTCCGTTTTTTTTAGTATACGGACAAGATGTAACGTTTTACCAACAATTTAATGGGCGTTATGATTTTACTTTTATCGGTAACACTATGAATTTGGCTGAAAACAATTCTATTTTTGATTATGTTACCACTACTTCATCGACCGCTACCTTGAACCTTGCTCCTGGAGATCAAATTGAAAAGGCCTATCTCTATTGGGCAGGATGTGGAGATGGTGATTTTGAGGTGAATTTGAATGCTGAAACCATCACTCCTGATCGAACGTTTAGTTGTATTAAAACCTTTAGTGGTTCTGAATTTACTTATTTCAGTGCTTTTAAGGACATCACCACTCAGATTCAAAATACGGGGAATGGCGATTATACCCTTTCTAATTTAGACATCTCTGCCTTTGAAGACCTTCACTTGACTAGAAGAACCAACTTTGCAGGTTGGGCCATCTTAATCCTTTACAAGAATACAGCATTGCCTTTAAATCAAATTAATATTTATGATGGTCTACAGGGAGTTCCTGATGATTTAGTCATCAACCTTAGCAGTTTAAATGTGCTGGACAATGCCAATTCCAAGGTAGGATTTATTGCTTGGGAAGGTGATGCGTTATTGGCAACAGAGCATTTTGAATTCAATGGCAACGCTTTAAGTAATGCCTTAAATCCAATCAATAATGTATTCAACGGATCTGATAGTGTGTCAGGAAGTACTACTTTATACAATATGGATTTGGACGTTTATGACCTTCAAGATTATATACAAGTGGGCGATACCACAGCTGAAGTCAAACTCAGTTCGACCCAAGATTTTATCATGATCAATTCGGTCGTCATCAAATTGAACAGTCAGTTGCCCGATGCGAGTATCACTATAGATGCTATAGCAAAAGAATGTGATTCAAAAAACGTAACGGTTTCTTATACTGTGGCCGATTTTGACGGAACCAATCCGCTGCCTGCCAACACACCGATATCCCTTTATTTAAACGGACAATTTTTTCAGACCCTATATACAACAGCAGTCGTTCCTATTGGTGGAACCATTACTTCACAGGTCACTTTGCATTTACCCGATTCTACACCTACCGATTTTGTATTAAAATTTGTGGTTGACGATTTAGGCAATGGGACCGGTATTGTCACTGAACTAAATGAAAATAATAATACCAGCACCTATAGCGATTCGTTTTGGTACGCTCCGCTGTACAACCCATTAAACAGCTTAATTTCTTGTAACGAAGGATTTACCAAGGGGACTTTCAACTTTTCATCCTATGAAGATATGGTCAAACAGAACCCTAGTGATAGTGTTCTTTTTTATACCACTTTGGATCATGCTGTAACCGAAACCAATCCGATATTGAATACCTCAACTTATACTGCCAACCAAACACCAATGCAGGTATTTGTTAGAATAAATAATGAGCACTGTTTTAGTATTACCTCTTTTTTATTAACCACCACTAATTGTCCGCCGACGGTTTACAATTATGTATCGGCCAACAACGATGGCTCCAATGACGAATTCTTTATTGACGGATTGCAGAATATATTCTTGGATTACAAAATTGAAATATACAATCGTTGGGGAAGATTGATTTGGACTGGGAATAAATATACTGGTAATTGGAAAGGCTATGTTCAAGATGGAATTGAAAGCACTAAAGCATCGGACGGGACCTATTTTTATTTTATTTATTTGAACGATCCCGATTATAGCGAACCCTTGAAAGGTTTTTTATACCTCAACCATTAATTACATATGCTGCGTGTAGTAATTATAATCTTTTAGAATGGTTTGGATGAATTCCCGCGTACCGTTTAAATTATTTTTGATTCCCGTTACTTGTTCGATTTTGGCTGTTAGTTTATTCAAGACAACATAATCTCCCGATTTAAGAGCATTTTGGAAGGTTTCTTTGATGATTCGCGCATCGTTATCTGAAAGCTTGATTACCAGCGGATAAGTGGGTTGGTATTCCTCACCCAGTTCTTCTAAAATGGTATTATCAATCGTGATTTTATTTTTGAGTGTAATGACCGCAGTGCCTGCTGAAATATCACCTAAGCGTTGTGTCTTTTTATTTACTACCATGGTAATTAAACCAATTATTCCCATTCCGATTGAAATATCAATTAAGCGAAAAAACCATCGAATCAGGTAATCGCCAAAGGACGCTTGATAACCATCAATTTTAACGACTTTAATTTTGACTATTCTTTTTCCAAGCGTTTGTCCTTCCATCCACAATTCAAAGAACAAGGAATAAAAAGTAATGGGTAGTGTTATGACCGTTATGAATGCAAAAATGGTCCAATTATCCATGCCTGCAAAAATCTTATCAATTTTAAAAACATAGGTCAAGAGTAACATCAACACAACTAAATAGGCGATCTTAACCAATAAATCAAGCATATAAGCCCCAATTCGTTCTCCAACAGAAGCTGCTGAAAAATTTATAACAACATTTTGAGTCGTATTTATAGAAAGTTGTGTCATAATTCCTATTTTAGCATTCGATGAGGGAAGTTGCATTCATAAAACAAAACAAACAAAAATGGCTTGAGTTTGAACAAGCAATTTTTGGTAAATCTAAAAAAAATCCTGATGAAATGGCGAATTTGTACATTCATTTGGTTAATGATTTATCGTATGCACAAACGTACTATCCCAAAAGCAAGACGGTGGTTTATTTAAATTACTTAGCCTCACAAATTTATCAGAAAATTTACAAAACCAAACGAGAGGAGAAAAATAGATTCATTTATTTTTTCTCTACGGAGGTTCCCTTGACGGTTTACCAATACCGCCGGTATTTATTATTTGCTTTTATTATTTTTTTTGGTGCCGTTGCCATTGGCGTTGTTTCGGCGAAATATGATGAAAATTTCGTTCGATTGATTTTAGGAGATGGTTATGTGAATATGACCTTAGATAATATTAAACATGGCAATCCTGTTGCGGTTTATAAATCCAGCGGGAGTGTTCAGAGTTTTATAGGGATTACTGCCAATAACTTAGGCGTTGGGGTTAGAAGTTATATCTATGGACTTTTTGGAGGGATTGGCACCTTTATGTTTCTTTTGTATAATTGCATCATGCTTGGCTCTTTCCAGTACTTTTTTTACCAGCATGGCGTTTTTGGGGCTAGTGTTCGTGGTATATGGATCCATGGCTCTATGGAAATATTTGGGATGGTTGTAGAAGCGGCATGCGGGTTTATCTTGGGCGCATCCCTACTTTTCCCCCGAACCTATTCCCGACTGAATTCATTTAAGATTGGATTTAAAGACAGTTTGAAGATCTTCCTTAGCACCATTCCGTTCACTATTGCGGCAGGGTTCTTAGAAGGTTTTATTACCCGATATGCTATTGAAATGCCGCATTGGCTTAATGTCATTATCATACTAGGCACCCTTTCTTTGATTTCTTTTTACTTTTTAATTTATCCAAGATTTGTTTATAAAAAATTAAACCCTTAATCCTATGTTTGAGTTATTTAAAAGAAGAGAATTTGGCGATTATATTAGCGATACCTTTCAGTTTTTTAGACAAAATGGAAAGCATTTTTTTAAAACTTATTTCACTATTAGTGGAGGTTTGTTGATGTTGCTGGTTGTAGTTTCTTATTTTTTATTTAAAGTCTATTTAGATTTTTTTCTGAAAATTGATAACACGGCAAAGAATGCTGATTTCTTAACAGGATACTTATATGAAAATCTTCCCTTAATTATTATAGCGGCCATTTTTGTATTTCTATTCATGATATTATTGAGTATGTTTAACTATGCCATACCGGTCATTTATCTTGATTTGTATGACAAGCACAAGGGAAATACTTTCGAAACGAAAGAAGTTTTAGCGCGATTTAAAAAGAGTTTTAAAAAGATTTTAGTCTTTTTCTTGGGCATTGTTTTTTTAGTAACACCCATTTTAATGGTACTATTTGTACTCTTGGTGTTACTCTGTTTTATTCTCATTGGAATTCCATTGCTGCTTATGGCCATACCCGCTTCATTTTCATGGATTACCTTAAGTTTTTTTGAATACATGAATACGGACAAAACCTTTTTTGATTCCTTGGGTGAAGGCTTTAGACATGTTAAAAGTCAATTTTTCCCAATCGTTGGTTCTTGTATGATCATGTATATTATGATTCAAATTACGATGACGGTTTTTTCTTTTATACCCTATTTTTTCGGTATGGCATCGATGGTTACAACCTTACAGAATCCGACTTCTGATAGCGATCCTTTTTCCACGATGCGAATCATGATGTTGGTGGTTATGGTGATGACGATGCTCATGAGTTACATTTTGAATAATTTACTAATCATTAATCAAGGCTTAATTTATTACAGCAGAAGAGAATATAATGAAAACATTAGTTCAACGGATTCGATAGATTTAATTGGTAGTGAATAAAATTCTTTTCTTTTTTTTGTTGCTTGTTTCTGTACCTTCTTGGTCGCAGGATAGTTTGCCTGTGGTCAAAAAGGAGACCCATCATTATACCGAAAAAGATATAAAAATCGACCAAGGCACTGCGTTGTCTCCTCTCCATTTCAAAACCAACCTTAAAGCAAAATACAACGACAGTGATTATCATTATGAGGTTAAGCTCAATGATAAAAGTCTTTGGGATCGATTTACAGAATGGCTGGCTTATTGGTTTAAAAAGATTTTTGGGATCAATGACTTTAAGGATTCGATGAACTATGCGGAGATTACGTTAAAAGTCATCGCTTGTTTGATTGTAATTTATGTTATTTATTTAATTGCAAAAGTGATTCTCAACAAGGAGGGTCAATGGGTATTTGGAAAATCAACAACCAAAAAAATCATTCACGATGATGATATTGAAAAAAACCTTATCCATGTTGATTTTGAGAAGCTCATTAAAGAAACATTGAAATCAGGCAACAATAGATTGGCTGTTCGCTACTATTATTTGTGGGTTTTAAAAAAATTATCCGAAAAAAATATTATCGAGTGGCATGCTGAGAAAACCAATACCGATTATTTGTATGAAATTAAATCAACTGATTTAAAAACTGATTTTCAGTATTTATCTTATTTGTATAATTACATCTGGTATGGAGAATTTGAAATGCCGGACCACACTTTTCAACATGCCAAAAAAGCATTTGAAACTACCCTTCAATCTTTGCAAAAATGAACAGAACTTTAAAAATATACATCTTCTTCTTGTTCGTTCTGCTTGCAGGGGTTATCTATATTGATGCTGTCAGACCAAAACCGGTGGATTGGACTCCTTCTTATAATTTGAAAGATAAAATTCCTTATGGATTAGCTATATTTGATGAACAAGCTCCGAGCTTATTACCAAACAATAAAATCAATAAAATAAGTCAAACAATATATGAACATTTCGAACCGCTTTATGATTATGATACCTTAGTAGATGATTATAAGGTCAAAGGGACGGTGATGCACATTTGTGACAATTATCTGATTGATGATCAATCCAGTAAAGAACTATTTTATTTTGTAGGCCATGGCAATACTGCTTTTTTAAGTGTGGAGAATTTGCCAAAGATTTTCACGGATTCGCTTAACCTTAAAACTGATTCCCAATTTGATTATAAAAATAAAATTGACTGCTGGTTGATCAATAAAGGCTTAGGTTCAAAAAAATACGACTTACATCAAGGAGGAAGCTCTTTCTATTTTTCAAGTATTGATACATTACACACTACTGTTTTAGGATACCAAGGCAATGATCACGAAAAAAAGATCAATTTCATTAAAGTTCCCTATCGTGATGGAGCGTTCTACATCCATTTACAACCGGTAGCCTTTACGAATTATCATTTACTAAAAGACGATCATGCTCAATATCTGGCTGCGCTTATGGCCTACATGCCGAAAGGCACTATCTATTGGATGATAAAAGAACAAAATGGTCTGATACAAGAGGGTTCGCCTTTTCAATATATATTAAGCCAACCCGCATTAACATGGGCTTGGTATCTCTTTTTACTGGGTATGATCCTATTCATTATATTCAATGCTAAAAGAAGGCAGCGCATTATACCGATAATTAAACCATTGCCAAATACAACTGTTGACTTTACAAAAACAATAGGGAATTTATACTATCAAGAAGGTGATCATCAAAATTTGATTGACAAAAAAATCATCTATTTCCTGGAAAGGATTCGGAACGAGTATTTGATAGAAACCACACTTTTGGATGAAAATTTTATTAAAAAATTACACGCTAAAACAGGAAAAGACATAAAAGACATAGAACACTTGATTTATTTGATAAATTTTCAACGGAGAAGTTATCAGCAGAGTATCGAAAGTGACTTAATCGAAATCAATAATGCAATAGAAAAAATCATCAACTAATGGAAAACACAGAAAACTTCGAGAATACTGAAAATGTAAATTTTCAATCCAGAATCAATTTGGAGCCTCTTCGCGAAAGCATCGAAAAAATAAAAGCCGAAATGGAAACCGTGATTGTAGGTCAGCAAAAAATGATAGATCAATTGCTGGTATCCATTTTAGCCAATGGCCATGTCCTTATTGAGGGAGTTCCAGGTGTGGCGAAAACCATGACTGCCAAAATTATTGCTAAAACAATTTCGGTTAATTTTAGTCGAATTCAATTCACTCCTGATTTGATGCCCTCTGATATTTTGGGGACTTCTGTTTTTGATTTAAAAAAATCAGAATTTGAGTTTAAGAAAGGCCCGATATTTTCTAATTTAATCTTAATTGACGAGATTAATCGTGCTCCGGCTAAGACGCAGGCTGCTTTGTTTGAAGTGATGGAAGAGCGTCAAATCACCATAGACGGACACTGTTACCAATTGGATAAGCCCTTTATTGTTTTGGCTACTCAAAACCCTATTGAACAAGAAGGAACCTATAGATTACCTGAAGCGCAATTGGATCGTTTTCTATTCAAAATCAATATTGATTATCCAAAATTGCATGAAGAAATTGACATTATTCAACGAGAGCATACGTTGCAAAACAACGGTAAATTAGAAAATATTAAAAGCGTACTCACTGCTTCGGACATAATGACTTATCAAGCATTGGTCAAGCAAATCATCGTAGAGCCCAATCTTTTAGAATATATTGCCAAGCTAGTGGTCAACACTCGTGAAAATGCCTTTTTATACCTAGGTGCTTCACCAAGAGCTTCCATCGCCATTTTGAACGCGTCCAAAGGATTTGCTGCTATACGCGGACGTGATTTTGTAACGCCAGAAGACATAAAAGATGCTGCTATACCTGTATTACAACACCGTGTGATTGTAACGCCAGAACGTGAAATGGAAGGTCTAACCAGTGTAGAAATAATCAAACAAATAATTGAAAGTATTGAAATTCCGAGATAAAATTGAACTTCTTTAAACAACTTTATATAACCAATTTCTTTTTCTATTTGCTTATTGGCATTATAGTATTGTTTTGCTGTGCCTTTATGTTTCCCGCTCTATACCATGCCGTATGGTTTATATTACTGATGATTGTAGCTTTTTTCGTCTTGGATGTATTGATACTCTTTAGCACGAAAAAAGGGATAGAAGGTCAACGAACCGCACCTGAAAAGTTATCCAACGGAGATGAAAATCCAATTGTTGTAACCCTCAAAAATTATTATACCTTTTCTGTACAAGTTAAAGTAATTGATGAAATTCCGGTACAGTTTCAAGTACGTGACTTTGAGATCAAGCGCAAGATTAAAAATGCTGCTCAAGATGAGTTTCAATACTATTTACGTCCCGTCGAACGTGGAGAATATCATTTTGGCTGCTTGAATATTTATGTATCCAGTCCGCTACAAATAATAGCGAGAAGGTATCGTTTTGACAAAGATCAAATGGTGCCTACCTATCCTTCATACATCCAATTGCGAAAGTATGATTTAATTGCCTTTTCAAATAATTTATTTCAATATGGCGTAAAAAAGATACGTCGCATTGGACATACAATGGAATTTGAACAGATTAAAGAGTATGTAGCAGGAGATGATATTAGAACCTTGAACTGGAAAGCTACGGCTAAGAAAAACAGTTTAATGGTCAATCAATTTCAAGATGAAAAATCCCAAAATATTTATATGGCCATTGACAAAGGGCGTGTAATGAAAATGCCATTTAACGGTATGAGTTTATTAGATTATGCCATTAATGCAACTTTAGTATTATCTAATGTTATCCTCAAAAAACAAGATAAAGCGGGTATGTTTTCGTTCTCTAAGAAAGTGGAGAATAGAGTTGTCGCAGAAAAACGCACCTCACAAATGCAAAAGATATTGGAAAACTTGTACAATGTAAGAACCGATTATTTTGAAAGTGATTATTCTCGGTTGTATGCTGACATTAAGAAAAATATTAATCAGAGGAGTTTAATTATTTTATACACCAACTTTGAAACCATGGATGGGTTACACCGTCAACTACCCTATTTGAAAGGGATTGCTAAAAGTCATTTACTAGTAGTCGTCTTTTTTCAAAATACAGAATTGTACCAAATCACTAACAAAAAATCGGATACAATTCAGGATGTTTATGATAAAGTCATAGCCGAAAAGTTTTTATTTGAAAAGAAACTCATCGTTAATGAATTGAAGAAATACGGAATTCACTCGGTATTAACGCAACCTGAAAATTTGACTCTAGACACCATTAATAAATACCTTGAAATTAAAGCAAGAGGGATTTTGTAGCAAAAACTCAGTAACTTTGACTCCGTTATGAAACAAATTAGCAGCGTTCAAAATCCATTTATTAAATCTTTGTTATTGCTTCAAGAAAAAGCAAAAGCTAGGAAACAAACGGGCACCTTTTTAATTGAAGGCCAACGAGAAATTGAATTGGCACTTAAAGGGAATTATGTATTAGAAACCATCTTATTTCTTCCCGAATTAATTTCTGAAACGCAACTTAAAAAAGTTATCAGCCAACCCGTTGAACTAATAGAAATATCAAAGGAAGTCTATCAGAAACTTGCCTATCGTGATACAACAGAAGGAATTATCGCTATTGCCAAAACAAAAGCATTATCTCTTGCTGAATTAGTGCTACCAAAAAACCCTTTACTATTGGTGATGGAAGCTATTGAAAAACCAGGGAACATTGGGGCTATGTTGCGCACCTGTGACGCTGCTCGAATAGATGCTGTGATTATTGCCAATCCAAAAACCGATTTATACAATCCGAATCTTGTACGTTCTAGTGTGGGCTGCTTATTTACGAACCAAATTGCTACTGCTACGACAGAAGAAACTATTGCTTTTTTAATAAAAAACCAAATCAACTTTTATAGTGCTACTTTGCAAAATTCAACAGCCTATCACACTCAAAATTACACTACCCCTTCGGCTTTGGTTGTAGGTACAGAAGCCACTGGTTTATCAGAATTATGGCGCCAAAAAGCCACCCAAAACATTATCATTCCCATGCAGGGAGCGATAGACAGTATGAATGTTTCTGTAGCAGCTGCTATTCTAATTTTTGAAGCAAAGCGACAAAGAGGATTTTAAATAAAAATGAATTTTACATTATGAAATTTAAATTAGTACTGCTATTTCTACTAGCAAGTTTTATGGTTTCGGCTCAAATTACCGAACCCGAGGTAGATGTTTTAGTGGATAGAACCTTGAAAGCTTTTAATGTTCCTGGTATCGCTGTAGGCATCATCAAAGATGGAAAATTAGTCTTTGCCAAAGGATATGGAGTTACTAATACTAACACTAAACAAAAAGTGGATGCCAATACACTTTTTGGCATCGCTTCAAACAGTAAATCCTTTACTTCGGCAGCTTTAGCGCTTCTTGTCGATGAAGGTAAAATCAAATGGGATGACAAAGTGATAACCTATCTACCCGAATTCAAAATGTATAATGATTATGTTACTAATGAATTTACGATTCGGGATTTACTGACCCACCGCAGTGGATTAGGTCTTGGCGCAGGTGACTTAATGATATGGCCTGACGGTCATAATTTCACTTCGAAAGACATCGTTAAAAACATACAGTATTTAAAACCTGTTTCGGGCTTTAGAACAAAATATGACTATGACAATTTACTTTATGTTATTGCTGGTGAAGTCATAGAAAAAGTTTCGGGCTCGCCTTGGTGTGACTTTGTAGAAAATCGTATTATGAAACCTATTGGGATGAATAGTAGTGCTGCTTCGTGGTCGCGCTTAAAGGATACTACGAACACCATAGTTCCGCATGTGCCAACGAATGGAAAATTAGAGGTTATTCCGCGTTATACTAATCCTATATTTGATGCCGCTGCTGGTTTGTATGCTTCTGTAAATGATTTAAGTAAGTGGTTGATTGTTCAAATGAATGATGGAAAATATGGAGACAACCAACAATTATTCAGCAAAGAGCAACACGACGAAATGTGGAAAGCGCAAACCATTTTACCTTTGGGCAATTCTTATCCGTATAAAACCTTATTCAAAAATTATGGATTGGGTTGGAAATTAGAAGATATTAACGGCCATTTACAAGTCTCCCATACAGGAGGTTTAGACGGCATAGTAACACAAACCTTAATGATTCCGGATCTAAAACTAGGGATAATTGTTTTAACAAACCAACAAAATGGTCCCGCTTTTATGGCGATTTCTAACACCATTAAAGACCGCTATCTAGGTATTTCAAATCCTGATCATGTAACAGCACTTAGTGATGAGCGAAGACAAAGAGAAAGTAATGCTGATAAAGTGACTGATGATGTTTGGGTTGTTGTAGATAAAAACACAAAAGATGCTACACTCAAATTTGATTTAAAAAAATACACAGGAACCTATACAGACAATTGGTTTGGCGCCATTTCCATCGAAGAGAAAAAAGGAAAACTCTATTTTAAGTCTGCCCGTTCTTCGAGGTTGACTGGAGAAATTTTATTCTATAAAGACCAAACGTTTGTAGTGAAATGGAATGTTCGAAGTTTCCATGCCGATGCCTTTCTTTTCTTTGACTTAGGGAGTGATGGGAAAGCCAATCATCTAACCATGAAGGCTATTTCTCCTATGACCGATTTTAGTTACGACTTCCAAGACTTAGATTTTAATCGCAGTAAGTAGCGATTTTGTTCTAAATTAATGCTTGCACATCTCAATTGTTATCCTTATTTTTAGGGAATTGAAGAACCTGCTATGACTGAGATTGAATTAGAAGACGAAAAAAAAGCGATTGCCCGAGAATATAAAGAATTACTCCGAATAAGTTATCAAACGCTTACCGATTCCGACAAAAAATTGATTCGGAAAGCCTTTGATGTAGCTGTTGATGCCCATAAAGATCAACGAAGAAAATCTGGAGAGGCCTATATCTTTCATCCGATAGGCGTTGCTAAAATAGTAGCTTCTGAAATTGGTCTTGGCGCTACCAGTATTGCCGCAGCCTTAATGCACGATGTGGTCGAAGACACTGAAGTTACTATCGAAGACATTGAGCGCATGTTCAACCCTAAGATTGCGCATTTGGTTGAAGGTTTGACCAAAATCTCTCAGGTCAAAAAAGACATGAACATATCGATGCAGGCGGAAAATTTCCGTAAAATGTTATTGACATTGAATGATGACGTTCGTGTAATTTTGATTAAAATAGCCGATCGTTTGCATAATATGCAAACCATGGACTCAATGCCTGATTACAAGCAGGTCAAAATAGCTTCAGAGACTTTATATATCTATGCTCCTTTGGCCCATCGCCTCGGCTTATACAATATAAAAACAAAACTTGAAGATTTAGGATTAAAATATACAGAACCTGAAATTTACAAGGATATAGTAAGCAAAATAAAAGAGACTAAAGAAGAACAAGACGAATACATTAAAACCATTTCTGATGTATTAAAAAAATCTTTAGACGAGGAAGATGTGGAATACATCATGAAGGGTAGACCTAAATCAATCTATTCTATCCGTCGTAAAATGGCTGCTCAGAATGTAACCTTTGATGAAGTATATGACAAGTTTGCCTTAAGAGTCATTTACAAATCCAATTTACATGACGAAAAATTCTTAGCTTGGAAAATCTATTCCATAGTAACGGATCACTACCGTCCTAGCCCTAGCCGATTAAGAGATTGGATATCGTCTCCAAAGTCAACAGGATACGAAGCCTTACACATCACTGTTATGGGACCTAAAGGTCGCTGGGTCGAAATACAAGTGCGCAGTGAGCGTATGGATGAAATTGCAGAGAAAGGCTATGCGGCTCATTACAAATACAAACAAGGAGCAACAGAAGAAAGTGGCTTAGACACTTGGTTGAATCTATTGAAAGAAGCATTGGAAAGTTCGGAAACTAATGCTGTAGATTTTGTCGAAGATTTTAAAATGAATCTGTATGCTAAGGAGATCTTTGTTTTTACCCCGAAAGGAGAAATAAAATCCCTTCCGAAAGGAGCTACTTCATTGGACTTTGCTTTTAGCATTCACTCCGAAATTGGAATTAAAACGAGAGGAACTCGCGTCAATGGAAAATTAGTTCCTTTGAATCACGAATTAAAAAGTGGGGATCAAATTGAGGTTATTACCTCTGCCCATCAAAAACCGACAATTAACTGGTTGGATTATGTAACCACCTCTAGAGCCAAGAATAAAATAAGAAACGTACTTAACGAAAACACCAAGAAAATTGCGGAAGACGGTAAAGAACTCTTAACTCGTAAACTGAAGCATTTGAAAATTACATTGAATGAAAATGTAGTAAACGAATTGGTGAATTTCTTTAAATTGAAAACGAGTTTAGATTTGTTTTACCGAATAGGTATTGGTTCTATTGAGAATCAACAACTCAAGGATTATGCTGCACAGAAAAGCAATACCTTGATGAACTTCTTTAAGAGTAAAATTAAACGATCGCCTAATTCAAATCCGGAGGACATCAACAAACAAGAGTTGAGTAACAACTATGATTTATTGGTTTTTGGTGCTGAACATGACAAACTAGATTATAAATTATCATCCTGCTGTAATCCTATCCCAGGAGATGATGTGTTTGGGTTTATTACCATCAATGAAGGGATTAAGGTCCACAAAAAAGATTGTCCAAATGCAATCACCTTACAGTCCAATTATGCTTATCGAATAATGCAAGCTAAATGGATTGACTCCTCCCAACAAGAATTTAAAGCCATCCTTAAAATCACTGGTATGGATAGCTTAGGATTAACTAATGAACTTACCAAAGTAATTTCTAACAATATGAATGTTAACATTCAGAGTATATCGTTGAGTGGTGATGCAGGAATTTTTAACGGTCAGGTTACTGTAGTTGTTCAAAACAATAGTATACTGAAAAAACTCATTGACAACATCAAGAAAATCGATGGTATTGACAAAGTAACAAGAGTTTATACCAATTAAATCTTGTGTTTATTCACAATGACGTTTAACAACTTTTATGTTTTAGACTTTTAAAGCTTGTACAAAAAAATTACCTTTGACCCATGACACTAATAGCATCCGATAATGCCAAAAATCAAGAGACTGTAAAAAACGTTTTTACTTCCTATCTTGAAAACAAAGGACACCGCAAAACGCCCGAGCGTTATGCAATACTTCAGGAGATTTATGATAGTGAAGAACATTTTGATATAGAAAACCTGTATCTAAAAATGAAAAACAAAAACTATAGGGTTTCAAGAGCAACTTTATACAACACTATTGAATTGCTTTTAGATTGTGGTTTGGTTCGTAAACACCAGTTTGGCCAAAATCAGGCGCATTATGAAAAGTCTTATTTTGACAAACAACACGACCATATCATTTTAACTGATACAGGCGAGGTAATTGAATTTTGCGACCCTCGTATCCATGCTATTAAACAAACCATTGAAGAAATTTTTGGAGTGGAGATACACAATCATTCCTTATATTTCTATGCAACTAAGAAACAATAACTACTCATGCAACCAAAAGATTACTTCAAGAAAACATTTGTATTTGTATTTGTATTTTACCTAGTATACAAAGCCGTAGGAATCTTAATGAATCCTTCTGAATTCAGTCTGATGAATTGCTTTAAAATAATTACAGTCTCTTTGATCACTGCTTTAGTTCTAAGTGGAATTAATTATTATGCCAAAGTAGATTTTTTTACTAGAAAAGGCGACCGCAAACCAAAAGACAATTAACTACAATTTATAACAACACAACACAATGACCGTAGATTTACTACTCGGATTACAATGGGGGGATGAAGGAAAAGGAAAAATAGTTGACGTTCTTACCTCTAATTATGACATCATCGCTCGTTTCCAAGGTGGACCTAATGCTGGCCATACCTTGGAGTTTGACGGAATCAAACACGTACTGCGAACGATCCCTTCTGGAATTTTTCATAAAAACAACATAAATATCATTGGCAATGGCGTGGTCATTGACCCAGTAGTTTTTAAAAGCGAAATTGATGGCTTGGCCAAATTCAATCTTGATTTGCCCTCCAAATTAATCATATCGCGTAAAGCCCATTTGATTTTACCTACTCATAGATTACTTGACGCTGCCTCTGAAGCATCAAAAGGCAAAGCCAAAATAGGTTCGACATTAAAAGGTATTGGACCAACCTACATGGACAAAACGGGTCGTAATGGACTTCGAGTAGGCGATATTGAACTAGCTGATTTCAAAGAAAAATATCGAGCACTGGCTGATAAACATGAAGCCATGATTGCCTTTTATGACGTGAACATACAATATAATTTATCTGAGCTAGAGAAAGAATTCTTTGAAGCTATTGAAGACTTAAAAAAATTACCATTTATTGATAGTGAAGAATATTTGGCACAAGCACAAAAAGCAGGCAAGTCTATTTTATGTGAAGGTGCTCAAGGTTCGTTACTCGATGTAGACTTTGGAACTTACCCGTTTGTGACCTCTTCGAACACAACAGCTGCTGGCGCTTGTACTGGGTTAGGTATAGCTCCCAATAAAATCAAAGAAGTATACGGAATATTCAAAGCCTATACGACTCGTGTGGGTAGTGGCCCCTTCCCTACGGAAGATTTTGGTGAAGCAGGTGATTTGATGGCTAGTGTAGGAAATGAGTTTGGCTCTGTAACAGGAAGAAAGCGTCGTTGTGGTTGGTTGGATTTGGTTGCCTTAAAATATGCTATTCAAATTAATGGGGTAACCCAATTGATGATGATGAAAGGCGATGTCCTTTCTGGGTTTGATACATTAAAAGTATGCACGGCCTACAACTATAAAGGAGCAGTAATTCATCATTTGCCATATAACATTGAAGAAGAAAACGTAACGCCTATCTATACGGAGTTCAAAGGATGGCAAGCCGACTTAACGGGTATGACAACTTTTGATAGTCTGCCGCTGGCCTTGAAAGACTATATCGAATTCATAGAACGCGAAGTAGAGGTGCCGATAAAAATAGTATCTGTTGGTCCAGATCGAAAACAGACTATTACTAGATAAAAAAAAGCCATTTGTTTTAAAAACAAATGGCTTTTTTTTATCTAGTTACATTTTTATAAACTTCATATTCTTTTCACTACCGTCTTCATAAACCTTTGCAAAATACATCCCGGATTGCAAATTACTTAAGTCTATACTAGTACCAACCTTTTCATTACTTAGGACCATTAATCCGTTCATTGCGTATACTTCCACTTTGTTGATCTTTTTAGTAGAGCTCAAATGCAATACATCTGTTGCGGGATTAGGATACATTGCAAGCTTTGATAAAGTAGACTCCGTTCCACAATCTGAAACAACCACAGTGGTAGTATTATCATTTAAATTACATTGATTTTGCATATATACTTGTTCATCTGCATCGCAACATATTGATTCTAAATTTGGATTTCCCGAAAAATCAATAGTGTCTTCAATTGAATTATTTTTGGTAGACAAACTATTCAATAAGTTATTCTTACAATTAAATATCTGTAAGTTGAACATGCTGTTTACATTTAAAGAAGCTAGTAGATTATCTTCGCAAAAGAAGTACTTCACATAATTAACATTGTTAATATTTAAAGAACTTAATTTATTTTGAGCAATATAGATATACTCAAGATTAGGGCAATTACTTAGATCTAAACTCGTCAAATTATTTCCAGTTAGGTTTAAGTTTATTAATTTAGATTGATTGGATAAATCAATAGATGTCAAAAGATTTTCTTGAGGATAAGTATAAGATCCAGAAGCACCAATGCAAGTCAATGTTAACAAATTTACCGAATCTGAAATATCAATAGTAGGCAATCTTCCTATATAACTAAGCGTTTTCAAATTAACAAGATTACTTAAATCTAAAGAGATCAACGAGGGACAATAAATATCGACAGTTTTTAACAAGGTATTATTTGACAAATCCAAAGAGGTAATTAAATCACTTGTGCACTGAAACTTGATTAAATTGGTATTGTTAGAAACATCAATACTAGTTAAGGATGAAGTGCCTACAGAATTCAGAAGACTTAACTGTTCTAAATTAACTAAGGTAGGTTGATAAAAATCAGGGAAGTTGGCATAATAAGTAGTGATTACTTTTAGATTCGTAAAATACTGCAGCCCTTCCAAATCGGTAATATTTAAATAATAAAAATCTAAACCGATTACATTTAAAGCTTCTGTAGTACTTATTTCACCATCATCATTGGCATCAATAGGTGGATAAGAAACAAAATTATTTGGGTCTTGACTGAAATTAATAGTACCATTAACCAAAAATTCTTTCAAGACTGGATCCGAAAAAGTAATATTTTGTGCACCTGCAAATTGAAAAAGCAAAAATAAAATAAAAAGTAGTTTTGTTTTCATAGTTTTTTATTTAGGTATAACGATTAATCTCAATTGACAAAGATACAGTCATGCAACTCATTTTAAGTTAATTTTAACATTTAAACCTAATACAATAACATTTGTTTAACCTCACTAGAACCTCATTTAGTGCAACTTACCTATTCGCTTCACGCTTAAAACAACACAACCCCTATTAAAGGGGCTGCGTTAACTATAAAAAAAGATGTTATTTAACTATCTTAAGGTATCAACTTAAAAATAAACGATTCACTTGGCTTAACAGAAAGTTGGATTGTTCCTTCATGATGTGACACAACCAAATTGGCCATACTGCCATACAATTGGTCTTTCACTTTATAAGTACCTTCTGCAAGATTCCATTCTTTAATTACGTTTTCTGGCAGTTTCAATTCAAAATTACTAGTAGTCTCTGAGGAGAAGTTAGTTACTATAATGAGTTTTTCTTTATCGGTGTATCGGACAAAAGAATACATTCCGTTATCGTAGTGTTCTGTGAATCTGCGGTTGGGGTATTGAATAGAGATAAATTGACCTGTTAAGGCATCACTTTGCAATGTGAGGTTCAACAAACGCGCGTAAAAATCACGTAGGTCTTTTTCGCTTTGAGAAAGTTTACCACCATCAAATTTACCGCCATTCATCCAACGTTGGTGGTTGGGAACCCCTACATAATCAAAAATACTGGTGCGTGTTGGCTTACCAAACCCCCCATCAACTGTGCCTGCTTCTCCTACTTCTTGTCCGAAATAAATCATAGTAGGCGCCGAACTAATCGTAGCTGAAACCACCATTAGAGGTTTACCTCTTTCTGGTGTCCCGGCGAACTCATGACATGCAAGACGTTGTTCATCGTGGTTGTCTAAAAAGTGCAGCATATGGTGCTCGATATCTTCCATATGTTCGCGTATATCTGACAAACCATCAGGTACCTGCTTACCTTGAATAACGGCTTTTAAATGGTCATAAGTTTCTACTTTATCGTAGAGGTAATCCATTTTGCCTAGATTAATATAATTGCGGTACTCATTAGGATTGTATACTTCTGCTAATAAAAAAGCATTTGGGTTTTTCATTTTAATGGCTGAATTCATATAGCTCCAAAACTCATAGGGAACCATTTCGGCCATATCATATCGGAAACCATCTACTCCTTTATCCAACCAATACAAGGCTATATCGCGGAATTTTGGCCAAGAGCTAGGCACCATTTTACCTTGCCAAAACGCATAGTGTTCTTTATAATCTTTCTTATCAAAACCCGCTGGCAATTCGTCGAATTCTTTAGTTCCATCTGGTCTTATCCCGTAATTAACTTTAACCGTTTCATACCAATCATTGATGTCTGGTTTTGGATTGCGCGAGCCATTACCCGTCCATTTGGCTGGGAACTCTGTAAACTTACCATCGGCTAATGGATTTTTTTCCCCATTTAACGGTTTATAACTATCTGAAGTAGGCACTTCAAAAGCCTTTCCAGGTATGTAGTAGAAATCATTGTTTCGGGAAAATTCTACACTAGTATCGTCATCGGCACCCAGGTCATGAACTCCTTTGGGTTTTGAAATACTATGATAGTTACGCGCCACATGATTGGGCACGATATCAATAAGCACTTTCAATCCATTTTTGTGTGAGCGAACAATTAAAGCTTGAAATTCTTCTAATCTTTTAGCTGGATTATCGGCTAAATCAGGATTCACATTGTAGTAATCTTTAACCGCATAGGGAGAGCCTGCTCTACCTTTTACGACATCGGGATCATCATTTGAAATTCCGAACTTGGTATAATCTCTGATCACATCATGGTGTGGTACACCCGTGTACCAAATATGAGTTACCCCTAGTTTTTTTATTTCCTGTAACGCTTTATCAGTAAAATCACTAAACTTCCCTACGCCATTTTCCTCTATAGTACCCCAAGGTTTATTGGTTTGGTTTTTATTTCCAAATAAACGCGTAAACACTTGATAGACTACAGCTTTCTTTGGTTGTTCTTCAACCACAGTTTTTGGATTCATAACGGGATTGGGGTTTTTTTGAGCAAAAGTTGCCGTCAATGAACAACTGATTGCTAGTACTACTAAAATATTTGTTTTCATATGGTTTCTATCTTGCCACTATGCACGACAAGTCCTTTGTGACAAATATATAAAAAAGAGGAAGTATTTTCGGGTAAAATAACAAACTGCTGGGTCGATAAAAAGTATTTTTTTATTCTGTTAGAGAGGTGTTGTATGTCAAGGGTTAAACCGTTATATTTGCATTTCGATAAATTTTTAAGGAATGATAAAGATTACGTTACCCGATGGTTCAGTTAAAGAGGTTGCTAATGGATCAACTCCGATGGATGTTGCCAAAAGCATAAGTGAAGGTTTAGCTCGAAATGTTATTTCGGCTGCATACAATGGTACTACCATTGAAACGGAAACGCCCTTAACCACTGACGGATCATTAGTATTATACACTTGGAATGATAAAGAAGGCAAAAAAGCGTTCTGGCATTCTACATCACACGTTATGGCTCAGGCTTTGGAGGAACTTTTTCCTGGTATTAAATTAACGTTAGGTCCTGCAATTGACAATGGTTTTTATTACGATGTTGATTTTGGAGATCAAAAAATAACGGATGCTGATTTCAAGAAAATAGAAGACCGTGTATTGGAAATTTCAAGAGAAAAACACGAGTTCAAAATGCGTTCGGTTACTAAAGCGGAAGCATTAGAAATCTATAAAAACAACGAATACAAAACCGAATTAATAACTAATCTAGAAGATGGAACGATCACATTTTGTGACCATGCCAACTTCTTTGATTTGTGTCGTGGAGGTCACATTCCTAACACTGGCATCATCAAGGCAATGAAAATCATGAGTGTTGCAGGTGCTTATTGGAGAGGTGATGAGAAGAATAAGCAGTTAACTCGTGTTTATGGTGTTTCCTTCCCTAAACAAAAAGACTTGACTGATTATTTGGAACTTTTGGAAGAAGCCAAACGTCGTGACCATAGAAAACTTGGTAAGGAATTAGAGTTGTTTGCTTTTTCACAACGCGTAGGTCAAGGTTTGCCTTTATGGTTACCTAAAGGTGCTGCCTTGAGAGATCGTCTAGAGCAATTCTTAAAAAGAGCACAGAAAAAAGCGGGATACGAGCAAGTAGTTACGCCCCATATCGGACAAAAAGAACTGTATGTAACCTCGGGCCATTATGCTAAGTATGGTGCTGATAGTTTCCAACCGATACACACTCCAGCAGAAGGTGAAGAGTTTTTGTTAAAACCAATGAACTGTCCGCACCACTGTGAGATTTACAACAACAAACCTTGGTCTTACAAAGACTTACCTAAGCGTTACGCTGAATTTGGAACGGTATACCGTTATGAGCAATCAGGAGAATTACATGGATTGACTCGTGTTAGAGGGTTTACGCAAGACGATGCACATATCTTTTGTACTCCAGACCAATTGGACAGCGAGTTCAAGAAGGTAATTGACTTGGTATTGTATGTTTTCGGGTCTTTAGGATTTGAAAACTTTACAGCCCAGGTATCTGTTCGTGATTTAGACAATCCAGACAAATACATTGGAAGTGTTGAAAACTGGGAAAAAGCAGAACAAGCCATCATCAATGCTGCAAAAGATAAAGGATTGAATTATATCATTGAAAGTGGAGAAGCTGCCTTTTATGGCCCGAAACTGGATTTCATGGTAAAAGATGCCTTAGGCAGACAATGGCAATTGGGAACTATTCAAGTTGATTACAATTTACCAGAGCGCTTCGAATTAACTTACAAAGGAGCCGACGACAAATTGCACCGCCCAGTGATGATTCACCGCGCGCCTTTTGGTTCCATGGAACGATTTATTGCCATATTACTGGAACATACCGCTGGAAACTTCCCATTATGGTTGATGCCAGAGCAAGCTATAATATTGTCTTTGAGCGAGAAATATGAAAATTATGCGAAAAAAGTTTTAGAATTGCTAGAAAATCACGAAATTCGCGCCCTAATTGACAACCGCAACGAGACGATAGGCAAGAAAATTAGAGAGGCAGAAGTACAAAAAATGCCATTCATGTTGATTGTAGGAGAGGAAGAAGAGAAGAACGGTACTATATCTGTGCGTCGACACGGACAAGAAGGAAAAGGAAATATTACGATTACTATTGAGGAATTTGCCAAAATTGTAAACGAAGAAATTGCCAAAACGTTAAAAACATTTGAAGTTTAATTAAAATTATAGAGCCATAGCAATTAGAAACAACAGAGGTTACCAACCTAGAGAAGAGAAAAAAGCGGCACACCGAATTAATGAATTGATTCGTGGAGTAGCCGAAGTTCGATTAGTAGGTGAAAATATTGAGCCAGGAGTTTACAAGACTTCTGAAGCGCTCAGATTAGCGGAACAGTTCGAAGTAGATTTGGTTGAGATATCACCTAATGCTGAACCGCCGGTTTGTAAATTAATGGATTATGGAAAATTCATTTATCAGCAAAAGAAACGTGAGAAAGAGTTAAAAGCAAAATCGACTCAAATCACGGTAAAAGAGATTCGTTTTGGACCTCAGACTGACGAGCATGATTATGAATTTAAAAGAAAGAATGCCGAAAAGTTCTTAAAAGAAGGGTCTAAATTAAAGGCCTTTGTATTCTTTAAAGGACGTTCGATTATTTATAAAGAACAAGGACAAATCTTATTGTTGCGTTTAGCACAAGATTTGGAAGAATA
>CANFZC010000020.1 GCA_947451475.1 Flavobacteriaceae bacterium
AAAAAAGATAATGAAGCAAGCCAAAGGTTTCTTTGGTCGTCGTAAAAACGTTTGGACAGTTGCTAAAAACGCGGTTGAGAAAGCAATGTGCTATGCTTACCGTGACAGAAAAGTTAATAAAAGAAATTTCCGTGCTTTATGGATTCAACGTATCAACGCTGGAGCTCGTTTAGAAGGAATGTCTTATTCACAATTCATGGGGAAAGTTAAAGCTAACGGTATCGAATTAAACCGTAAAGTTTTGGCTGATTTAGCAATGAATCACCCAGAAGCTTTCAAAGCAATACTTAACAAAGTAAAATAAACGTTTGTACAACCTGATTTAACTTACTTACTATATTAAAAAATCCTAGTCGCAAGATTAGGATTTTTTTTTGTTTAACTGTTGTTAATATGTATGTACATAACATTTGTGCTTTAGCAATTGTTATTAAATTGTAAATTGTTTAGTTTTGAAACATAACCCGCTACGAATAAAAATTGTTAGAACTAAAACTTTAATTAATGCATACCTTAATGTATACAAATACTGAAACTGAGGAGATGAATAGTTTGCCCACTATAAATTATCAAGCCATATTTGACCATGTTCCTGGAATATACTTAATACTCCGTGAGGATTTCACAATCGTAGAAGCTAGCATTGCTTTTTCAGAAGCTACACTTACCAAACGAGAAGAAATCATTGGCAAGAACATTTTTGAAGTATTTCCAGACAATCCTAATGACGCTGCAGCTGATGGTGTTTCCAAATTGCGAGAATCCTTAAACTATGTAATCCATAATAAGGAATCTCATTCTATGCCGATTCAGAAGTATGATATTAGAAAGCCCGATGGCAACTTTGAGGAAAAATATTGGAGTCCATTTAACAAACCCGTCTTGAATGCTCAAAATGAGATTGAATTTATCATTCATCGTGCAGAAGATGTAACAGAGTTAATAAAACTTGAGGAAGAAAAAAAGCAAAAAGATTTACTTTCTTTAGAATTGGAATCTCGTTTGCAAAAAATGGAAATGGAAATCATTCAGCGAGCCAAAGTAATTAATAAACTAAACAAAGAAATTGATTTAAAAGTTTTAGAGCGCACAAAGCATCTTGATGAAGCGAATCAAATCATTCAAGAGAACATCAATACGCTTACTTTTCAAAAGAAACAATTGGAGGATTTTTGTAATATCATCTCTCATAATCTTAGAGCTCCTTTAGTAAATATTTCTATGATTATTGAAATGCTTGCTGAGAACAGTAATGAAATTGAAAAAGGCGTGCTACTGGACAAATTAAACTCTACTACCAAAAACTTAAGTGAAATATTCAATGAATTGGTAGAGTCGATACAAATTCTTCAAGACAATGAAATTGAGTCGGAGGAATTGGACTTAGCCTTTTATGTTCAGAAAGTTATGGAGAATCTTCAAATTGAAATTGACCAATCGGGTGCTGTAATTGAAACTAATATGGATGCTGTACCTAAAATTTATTTCCCTAATAACTATTTAAAGAGTATCTTACAGAATCTTATCAGTAATGCCCTCAAATACAAATCGCCTGATAGAAGCCCTGTTATTAAAATAGCTACGGAACAATTAGATAATTCTATCATCATATCAGTAACGGATAATGGATTGGGGTTAGATATTGAAAAGCACAAAGACGATTTATTTAAAATTAGAAAGATATTTCATTCTCATCCAGAAGCTAAAGGGTTTGGGTTATTTTTAACTAAATCACAAGTAGAATCGATGGGAGGTAAAATATGGATGGAGAGTACCCCTGGTGTAGGATCTACCTTTTACATACAACTAATAAACCAAAACCGATGACTGTTCAAAATAACATAATGCTTGTAGATGATGATGAGATTTTTACCTTTATCATTAAAAAAATTATAGAAGAATCTAAACTATCCAATAACATTGACATTTTTATAAATGGTTTAGAAGCGATTAATTTCTTGGAGGAGAACGCTACCGTCGAAGAAAAACTACCAGAGGTTATCTTTTTAGACTTATCCATGCCGGTTTTGGACGGATGGGGTTTTCTGGAAGAGTATATTGAGTTAAAACCTAAATTAGCGAAGAAAATAACATTATACATCATCTCTACTTCGGTGTCACCTCTTGACTTTGAGAAGGCTAAAAAGTATAGTGACGTAACCGATTTTATTGTTAAGCCTATGGCTAAGGAACGCTTTGTTGAAATCATCAAAGAACTTTCTAGAGAGAAGAATTAGAGTATAAGTACTGTATTTAGCGCAGTGATACTACTACAAAAAACCCAACCTATGGTTGGGATTTTTTTATAACTCAATTTAATTAAATACTTCTTCATGCTCCCCGTCGAAACTTGCAAATACCATACTGGGGTGTGAATCTTGGTGAAATACCGTTCCGTTGTGGTCTATCGCAATGGCTCCTGCGAAACCGTCAATGGGTTTTAATTCGGCGAACGTTTTTTCGAAGGCTTGTTGGAGTGTAAAACCGTCAGTAACGCGGGTTACTATTTTGGCTGCCACTGCCCCACTCACTATATCTTCCCCTACACCCGTTAAGCTCACTCCACAAAAAGCATTGGCATAATTGCCTGCTACCGTTGCCGAATCGGAGATTCTTCCTGGAATTTCGAATCCTTTACCACCCGTAGAGGTTGCTGCTGCAATATTACCCTGTGCATCTAGAGCTACGCACCCTACGGTTCCAGTGCCGGTTGCCGCTAGTTTGGCTTCATATTCTGCACGGCGTTGCGGTATTTCGGTAGAGAAGGCATCAAACCCGTGTTGGCGGGCAAACTGAGTCGCTCCGCTCCCACCCAATACTTTATCGTCGTATCCAAGAAGTACTTGGGCAACCTGTATGGGGTTTTTTATCTCTTCTATGTTAATGACTCCGCTCATTTTTAAAGCAGCTCCATCCATAAGAGAAGCGCTCATTCTGATTTTGCCATCACTTTGTATTTGGGAACCTATCCCCGCGTTGAACAACTCATCATCTTCTAATAACGAAACGGCATACACTACTGTTTCTACTGCGGTATGTGATTTAAGGTAACTGTGTGCCTCTTTGGCAATACGAAGCAAGGTTTGTTGCTTGGCTACTTTGGTTTCGTGATTGGTAGTTGATTCCGAAAAGAACCCTCCGTGGATGATGATCTTCATGGTGGTTATACGTATTGAGAGGACTTGATGGTCATCTTGAAAGTCGTTAGATCAAAAGTATCGTACATACTTAGTACATGGGTCACCAGGTGATTGATGGAGATGGGCTGTCCTAATTCTACTTGCGTTAAATTGGTATCCTTAATCTCCCTACCGTCTACTAAGATTACCAGACCTGAACCTATGGCTTCCATCTTGGAATTGTGCGTGATAAGTAGTCCTGTATCTTCTCCGAGTCCGATGCCTAATACTTTTGGGTTTCCCACTACCGATTGAAATAAACGACCTATTCGACCTCTTTGAACGAAGTGGGTGTCAATGATTACCCCATCAATTAAACCTAAACCAGAGGTAATCTTCACTTCCCCTTTTAATAGTGCTTCGCTGCTACTTCCTTGGTATATCATGTTATTGGAAGCGGCGGCAGCTCCTGCAGACGTACCGGCATAGATGAATTCTTCGTTATGGTATTTGTCTAATAAAATATCATGGAATGGTGTTCCTCCTAGTATGGACGTAAGACGCAATTGATCACCACCGGTAAACATTACTACATCGGCAGCACGCAAACGGTCAAGGACTGTATTATCTGAAGCTTCTTCTCTTTTTTCGATATTGAGCACGTCTACATTGTCGGCACCCAAGTAATGTAATGCTTTTACGTATTCGGGTCCGATTTCTCTTGGAATCTTAGAAGCCGTCGTGATTACTTCGATACGAGATGCTGTTTTATGTTTAGATTCCTCTATTATTCTTTTTAAAATACCGGCTTCAAAAAAGTTAAGATTCTTTGCTGCGCTTTTATCCAAATCGGTTTCGGTAAAACTACCTTTATCAACCGCTCCGCCTATTATTATTAATTTTCCACGTATATTCATGTGGGTAAAAATAACAAAATCTTACTAGGTGCAAGCCTTTTTTTAATCTTTTTGGAGCGAATTTATCAACGAACTTATGAAGAAACGAAATTCTCAAAATATGCTATATTTGCCAAATGGAAGTGAATCAAACCCGTATCAACAAATTCCTTTCGGAATGTGGCTACTGTTCCCGACGTGAGGCCGATAAATTATTGGAGGAAGGTAGGATTACCATTAACGGTCTGGTCCCAGAGATGGGCACTAAAGTATCGGAAGAAGACGAGGTGCGAGTGGATGGTAAACTGGTGCGCGAGAAAAACGAAAAGCCGGTATATTTAGCATTCTACAAGCCGGTAGGTATTGAATGTACGACCAACCAAAACGTGCGCGATAACATCGTGGACTATTTGCATTATCCAAAACGTATTTTTCCTATAGGGCGTTTGGACAAAGCCAGTGAGGGACTAATCTTCATGACTAATGATGGGGACATCGTTAACAAAATCCTTAGAGCCCGAAACAATCACGAGAAAGAGTATATCGTTACCGTAAACCGACCGATTACGGATCGTTTTATAGAACGTATGAGTAATGGGATTCCCATACTAGACACCGTTACACGGAAGTGTAAAGTAGAGCAAATCAGCAAATATGTCTTTAGGATTGTTTTGACCCAAGGATTGAATCGACAGATCCGCCGTATGTGCGAGCATTTGGAATATGAAGTTACCGCCTTGAAGCGCATTCGTATTATAAACATATCCTTGGATATACCGGTGGGAAGGTACCGTGATTTGACTGATGCTGAAATACTGCAATTGAATAAATTAATAGAGCCTTCTAGTAAAACCGAGGAGGCCAGTTTGCCGAAAGCCAAGATGCCATTTAGCAGCCCGAAAGGAATGAGTCCGAAGCCGCAAAACCCGATCAACCGAATAAGAAAAAATCCGAACAGTTAAGATGGTAAAGACACTACTTTATATTGCTATTGGGGGTGCGCTGGGAAGTGTGCTGCGTTATTTAACTACCCTATTGGTTTCTAAATACTGGTCCCATCAATTTCCAATGGCAACTTTTATAGCCAACTTTTTAGGATGTTTTTTGATTGGACTGTTTGTAGGGTACCTTACCAAAAACCAACTGAATGAGAGTCAGCTGAAATGGTTTTTAGTGACCGGTTTCTGTGGAGGGTATACTACTTTTTCGACTTTTAGCATGGAAAACATGACGCTGTTTCAAGGCAACAATACTTTACTAGCAATGGGCTATATCGCTTTGAGTGTTCTTATGGGACTTTTTGCGGTTGGTTTAGGACTTTTTATTTCCAAATAAACGACGATAACTGAAAAAAATGTAACTTCGCAACCAATGAAAAAAGAAGACATTTTTGCCATTCAGCAGTTATTGGCAACACCAAAAAAAATTGCGATTATACCTCACCGCAGTCCGGATGGAGATGCTATGGGTTCGACCTTGGCCTTATATCATTTCTTATTAAAAGGTCAGCACGAACCTGTGGTTATTGCACCAAATGATTTCCCTAACTTTTTGGCATGGTTACCGGGTTCGGAAACTGTACAGATTTATGAGACACACAAAGAACACTGCAGTCATTTGCTGCGGGAAGCCGAGTTAGTGTTTTTATTGGACTTTAATGCGTTGCATCGCACGGGAGAGATGGAACATGTCTTGAACAAATTGACGGCACCGATGATCATGATAGACCATCATCAAAAGCCGGATGGATTTGCTACCTATACCTATTCAGATACTAGTTTTGGGTCAACTTGTGAGATGTTGTATCATTTCATCAGCTATTTGGACCAAAAAGCCCTTATCGATAAGACCATCGCTAGCTGTATTTATACGGGTATCGTTACGGATTCGGGGTCCTTTAGATTCCCTTCCACCACTGGAACCACGCATCGCATCGTTGCTGACTTGATTGACTTAGGCATACAGAACAGTGAGATCCACAATTTGCTATTTGACAACAATTCGTATAACCGTTTGCAGTTATTGGGTCGGGCTTTGCAGAACATGAAAGTACTCCCAGAATATAAAACCACTTATATCACTCTTAGTCAAAAAGACTTGGATGAGTTTCACTATGAGAAAGGCGATACTGAAGGTGTGGTGAATTATGGATTGACTATTAAAGGCATACATTTTGCTGCTATCTTTATTGAGCACCGCGATGAGAACATTATTAAGATCTCCTTCCGTTCGCAGGGAAGTTTTGATGTGAATCAGTTTGCCCGAGACCATTTTGGCGGTGGAGGCCATATTAATGCTGCTGGGGGGAAATCTACTGAAAGTATGACCGCGACAATTCGTAAATTTGAGCACTTACTAACAACTATTACCATTTAAAAGATGAAACACTATATAAAAACCACCTTGTTGTTTGTACTTGTTGCGACCTTTATCAGTTGCAAGCAGCAGCAAGCGCGCATGCCCATATCACGTTCCTCGGGGACGTTTATGAAAGAGTCGGTTGCCCGAAATAAGAAATTGATTGCTGGCGAGGAAGGAAAGATTGATTCGATTATTAAGAGCAATCCGAAGATCCAATATATTGCCTCTAAGAAAGGCTATTGGTACCACTATGAGCAGAAGAACGATCAAGATACGTTGCGTCCTAAAAAGGGCGATATAGCCGAATTTGACTATGAAATCATGGACTTCAAGGGCAACGTTGTGTATTCTGAAGTAGAATTGCGTCCGCAAACCTATGCAGTGGACAAACAGAACATCATGATGGGGTTGCGAGATGGAATTAAGTTGATGCGTAAGAATGAAAAAGTAACCTTTTTATTCCCTTCTCATATGGCTTTTGGTTACCATGGTGACAACAAGCGTATTGGATCTAACCAGCCGTTGATTTGTACGGTAACCCTACATGACTTTAAACCTGAAATTAGTAGCAAACCTGCCCAATAAATTAGATTATATGACTAGAAAAATTGCTTTATTATTCGCTATTGTTGCGCTTACGCTTACCTCTTGTAAGGACGATTACAAGAATTTGAAAGACGGCTTGTATGCCGAAATTGTTACTCCGAAGGGAAAAATAGTACTATCGCTAGACTACACTACTGCTCCTATTACGGTGGCTAATTTTGTGACTTTGGCTGAAGGAAACAATCCCTTTGTGATGGAAGACTTGAAGGGAAAACCTTTTTATGACGGATTGGTTTTTCATAGAGTTGAGAAAGACTTTGTGATACAGGGCGGTGATCCTTACGGAAATGGTTCGGGTGATCCAGGGTATACCTTTGGGGATGAAATAACTAAATTGAACCACAACGAAGCAGGAACCTTGGCTATGGCTAATTCGGGTCCGAATACCAATGGATGCCAGTTCTATATTACGTTAAAACCGACCCCTCAATTAAACGGAGCTTATAGTGTCTTTGGGAAGGTGGTTGAAGGTTTGAAAGTGGTAAAAGAGATAACCTTAAACGATGAAATGACACAGGTAACGATCATCCGCAAGGGAGAAGACGTCAAAAAGTTTGATGCCGTAAAAGTCTTTTCCGATTACTTTAATAAATTCAATTCGGTTAAGGCGCAAAAAGTAGCTTACTTTAAGGAGATGAAAAAGTCGGCTATTAAAACGGCTAGTGGCTTGGCTTATAAAATCGTACAAACTAGTAATGGTACAAAACCCACTTCTGGATCAGTTCACATAAACTATTCGGGCTTTTTGGAAGACGGAACACTTTTTGATACTAGTGATCCTGGAGTTGCTAAACAGATGAAAAAATATGATGCTCAGCGCGCGGCTCAAGGAGGGTATACCACTTTGCCTTATACTATAGGCGAGAAAAACTTGATTCCAGGCTTTGTCGAAGGTATCGGTTATTTGAAGATGGGTGAGAAAGCGATCCTTTTTATACCGGCGGCGATAGGGTATGGTGCTGGAGGTGCAGGAGGTGTTATTCCGCCGAATGCTAACCTTGTTTTTGAAATAGAATTACAACCTTAAATAGAAACATTAATAAACAATTACCAATAAAATTAATTACTTATGAAAATAAAATGCAATCTAGTGATGATGCTATTTTTAGGAATGATGAGTATGACTGCTCAAACTAAAAAAGCACCCCTTAAACCAGTTAAAACAAGTAGAGGACCAGCGCCAACTAAAATAGTAAAGGCCAAAACGGATGAGGGTATCTTTGCTGATATAGTTACGGATAAAGGAACTATTTCGATTCAATTAGACTATAAAAAAGCACCGATTACGGTAGCAAACTTTATTTCCTTGTCAGAAGGCACTAATGCTTCTGTTGTGGATGCAAAATTCAAAGGAAAACCTTTTTATGATGGATTAAAATTTCACCGCGTAATTCCGGACTTCATGATTCAAGGTGGAGACCCAGCAGGTAATGGTTCTGGTGGCCCAGGCTATGCCTTTAAAGATGAGTTTACCGATGCTAAGTTTGACCGTGCCGGTATTTTAGCGATGGCAAATTCAGGACCAAAAACTAACGGTTCGCAATTCTTCATTACCCATAAAGACACCCCTTGGTTGAATGGAAAACACACCATCTTTGGGTTTGTTACTAAAGGACAAGATGTGGTGAATGCGATCAAGCAAGACGATTTGATTAAGAAAGTAACGATCACTAGAAAAGGTGCGGATGCTAAGGCCTTTGATGCTACTAAAATCTTTGCGGATTATATGGCAAACAAAGCAGGAGATGATGCCAAAGACGCTGCGATAGAAGCAGAGAAAAGAAAAGCACAGGTTGAAGCTGAGGCAGTAAAAAAGGCAGAATACAAAGCAAAATATGGTGCCGTAATGACTGCTAAAGTTGCTGAATTGGAAGGTCTTAAAGCTACAGCTACTGAAACAGCTTCAGGGTTAAAATATAAAATAACTAAACCAGGATCTGGAAAAAAACCAGCAGATGGTACTAGTGTATTAATTAGCTACGCAGGGTATTTGGAAGACGGAAGCTTGTTTGACAGTTGTGTTGAAGCTACTTGTAAAGATTATGGTAAATATGACGAGAACAGAGCTAAAGCCAATGGATACCAACCATTCCCATTCAAATATGGTAGTAAAGACGGTTTGATCCCAGGATTTACGGAAGGTGTAGCCTTGATGAATGCGGGAGACAGAGCGATATTCTTCATTCCGTCAAAATTAGGTTATGGCGAAAGAGGAGCTGGAAATGTTATTCCGCCAAACGCAAACATTATCTTTGAAGTAGAGATGCAAGAAGCGCCTGCTGCGGCAGCGCCGCCGGTTGCGGAACCAACAAAATAGTTATAATAAAAGCCACTCATTCGAGTGGCTTTTTTTTTGAGGTGCAGAGGCGCTATGGTACTTGGGCGCTAAGGTTTTTATTTTTGTTAGCGAGAAGGTTTGGTATTACTAAGGCTATTCTTTGAACGAGTTAAACCTGCCAGGTTTTGGAAACCTTACCGATAGGAGTATGATGGGACTAAAGTCTAGGTACACTTATAGTAGGCTTTAAGTAAACTCTATATAAACTCTGAGTAAACTCTATAGGATTTGAAATTGAGGATTAGCGATTGCTGATTGTAGATGTTTTTTTACTGCATGATTAAAACTTTGTGGATTTGTAAATCGTTTTTTGGTTGAATTTATTTTGCTTCTTCTTTCTTCATAAATAAGTAGTAGACTGGAACTCCCACCGCTACTATGCCTAGTCCCATGCCCGTGTTTCTCGTATCATAAATGAGCAGGTCGATGCAGATGAGGCTGGTAATTAGGATGTATAATATTGGGACCATGGGATAGCCGAAAGCTTTATAAGGTCGTTCGGCATCCGGTTCTTTTTTGCGCAGGATGAATAAGCCCCCTATGGTTAGGATGTAGAATAAGAGCGACGCGAAAGTGGCATAGGTTAGTAAATCCCCGTAGCGCCCTGTAAGACACAGAAAGCAAGCCCAAAGGCATTGCAACCACAAGGCTTTTGAAGGAACGTCGTAGTCGTTTAGTTGGGCCGCCTTTTTAAAAAACAATCCATCCTTGGCCATAGCATAAAACAACCGTCCACCGGAAAGAATAAGCCCACTGTTGCAGCCAAAGGTCGAAACCATGATTAAGCCTGCCATTAAAAGCACCCCGATATTCCCCATGATGGCACTGGCTGCAGCGGCCCCTACTCTATCTTGGGCCGCAAACATGATTCCGTGTTGGGCCACCGTTGCATGCTCACCTGGTATACCGTGTAGTGGTAATAGTGCTAAATAGGCAATATTGGCCAGTATGTAAATTATGGTTACTAGTAAGGTACCTAAGAACAAGCTTCTTGGGATGTTCTTTTTGGGGTCTTTGATTTCGCCTGCAATAAAGGTTACGTTGTTCCACGCATCACTGGAAAACAAGGAATTGATCACGGTGGCTCCCATGGCGCCTAGTAGGGCTACTCCTGAGAGTTTGGTAAACGTAATTGTTCCATCGGCTTCTAGCGTCGTTTTTCCGGCATCCCACATGTGGGAGAAGTTTTGGGAGAAAGTATCGGTATGGAACCCAATGTAGATACCTAGGGTAATTAGGGCGAAAAGCGCTATAAGTTTGGCTGAGGTAAAAATCAATTGGATCATTTTGCCGCTTTTGATGCCTTTGGTATTGATGAAGGTGAGTAACCCTATGATTCCCATGGCCAGTATTTGCTTATTAGTGAACACAAAACTATCGCCTAGGGTCAGTATCTTATTCTCTAGGAAAGGGAAAAACACGGCTGTATAATTAGAAAATGCCACGGCTACTGCGGCGATGGTCCCTGTTTGAATCACCGTAAACACGGTCCAGCCGTATAAAAACGAGATGAGTTTGCCGTAGGCTCTTTGGATATAAACGTATTGTCCGCCTGCATTGGGCATCATGCCTGCTAATTCGCCATAACTTAAAGCGGCGGACATGGTAAGTAAGCCCGTTACTAACCATATTACTAGTATCCAGGCAGCGGAACCTACATCACGTGCCATGGCGGCTGTTACTAAAAAGATACCGGACCCAATCATGGAACCGGCTACGAGACTGGTGGCGTCTATGAGGCCTAGGGAGCGTTTTAATTCGTGTTTTACTTCTGTCATTGGTTGCTTTGGTTAGATAATAAATAATAGACTAATCCCTGCCTGCCGGCAGGCAGGGATGATAGACCTGTGCTACATTTTTTTGGCTTCTTCCCAGAAGACGTCCATTTCGGCTAGGGACATGTCCATTAGGGGTTTGCCGAGTTCGCTGGCTTTACTTTCTAGGTACATGAAGCGTTTGATGAACTTTTTATTGGTTCGTTCCAGCGCATCTTCGGGGTTTACCTTCAGGAAGCGGGCGTAGTTGATCATGGAGAAGAGTACGTCGCCGAATTCGGCTTCAATTTTATCTTGGTTGCCTTGTTGGACTTCAACTTGGAGTTCGCCGAGTTCCTCTTGCACTTTGTCCCAGACTTGGTGGGGTTCTTCCCAGTCGAAGCCGACGCCCTTTACTTTATCTTGGATGCGGCTGGCTTTTACCAGTGCCGGAAGACTTTTTGGCACCCCTTCTAGGACCGACTTTTTGCCTTCTTTGAGTTTGAGTTTCTCCCAGTTTTGCTTTACTTCTTCTTCGTCGGCCACTACTACGTCACCATAGATATGGGGGTGGCGGTCGATTAATTTGTCACAAATGCTATTGGCCACGTCTGCGATATCAAAATCATTGGTTTCGCTGCCTATCTTGGCGTAGAACACGATGTGCAGGAGGAGGTCGCCCAGTTCCTTTTTTATTTCGGGTAGGTCGTTATCTAGGATGGCATCACCTAATTCGTAGGTTTCTTCTATGGTGAGGTGGCGCAAGCTTTCTAGGGTTTGCTTTTTATCCCAGGGGCATTTTTCGCGCAAATCGTCCATGATGTCTAGGAGGCGATTGAAGGCTTGCAATTGTTGTTGGCGTGTGTTCATAGCAATGAGATTTGTGTAAAAATAAAAAATCCTATTACCGAAAAGCGGTAATAGGATTGTATTTTATTAGAAAGTAATTAACTATTTTTTAGTTTTAGGTTTCTTCTCGGCAGGAGTTTCTTTGGCAGCTTTGGGTGCTTTTGGCGCTTTCTCTGCTTTCTTTACTTCTTCTACCACTTGTTCTTTAACACTTTCTGCGTTTTCTACGATAGGCTCCACTTTGGAAACCATCCCTTTTGCTTGCAGGATGTTGTACCAATTGAGTAGTTTTTTGATATCAGAGGCGTATACACGATCTTCATCGTAATCAGGCAAGATTTCTTTAAAGTAGGCAATTAGCTTTGCATTGTCATCTTTGTGAGAAACGGCAGTAGGTCCTTCATTTTCTTTTACAGCGATGGCTCTCATGATTTCTACTAAGGGTTTTTCTTCGCTGTAGGTGTACATAGAGATTTCAGAAAGTAAGCTAACATTGCTTCTCATCCCAACAGTGATTTTTTTTCCGTCAAGTAATGACTCGGCTAGGAATCCTGATCGGGTTTGTAATTTTAATTCGAATAAACCCGGTTTACCGGCGATGGCTAATATTTTTTCTACGTTCATTGTTTTAGGTCATTTATGGGACAAATATATTTAAATGTTTAGTTGCTGCTAGAAAATTACCTTCCTTTTTTATTGGCAAATTTCATTTTATAATCAGGGCGGGATTTTCCTTCCATGATATTTTGCAGTTTTTTCTTGATGAGTGTTTTTTTCAACATGGAGATTTTGTCGGTAAAGAGAATCCCTTCGATGTGATCGTATTCGTGTTGGATTACGCGGGCGATAAGACCGTCAAACACTTCGGTTTTCTTATTGAATTCTTCGTCGCAATATTCTATGGTAATTTTTTCATTGCGATAGACGTCTTCGCGCACATCTGGGATGCTAAGACAGCCTTCGTTAAAGCCCCATTCTTCGCCTTCTTCTTTGAGTATCTTGGCATTGATGAAGGTTTGCTTAAACCCTTTTAATTGTTCTTGTTCCTCTTTGGAAAGGTCCTCACTGTCGCTGAAGGGTTCGGTATCAATTACAAACAAACGAATCGCGAGTCCTACTTGTGGCGCGGCTAAACCTACCCCATAGGCATTGTACATGGTATCGTACATGTTAGCTATTACTTCTTTTAAATTGGGATATTTGGGTGTAATATCAACACCTACTTGTCGCAAAACCGGTTCACCATATCCGTAAATAGGAATAATCATTTTAATTAATTTTTTATTTCATAGAATTCGACCTTCGGTCTCGGGTGGCAAAAATAAGGAAATTAAATCATTTTACGAGTCAAATAATCTTGCAGGAGGATGGTAGCGGCAATTTCGTCTACAAGCCCCTTATTTTGACGTTGTTTCTTTGAGAGTCCGCTATCGATCATGGTTTGGAAAGCCATCTTGGATGTAAAGCGTTCGTCTACCCTAACCATCTTCATCTCTGGGAAGGCGGCGGTGAAATCGGCCACAAACTTTTCGATTATGGGGGTACTTTCGGAAGGTTGTCCGTTCATTTGTTTGGGTTCGCCAATCAGTACACTGTCCACATTTTCTTTAGCAAAATAATCTTTTAGAAAAGCAATAGCAGTTTCGGAAGGAATGGTGGTTAAGCCCGATGCGATGATTTGCAGTTCATCGGTCACGGCTAGGCCGGTACGTTTCATTCCGTAATCAATGGCTAGAATTCTGGGCATTTGGATTATTATTTTGAGGGGACAAAGGTAGCTAAAACTTCTTTCTTCCCTTTTTTGAATTGGAGAATGTTATCCTGTAGGGTATATGATTCTGTTTCGCCTAACATTTTGGAAAAGCGTTTTTCGGTATCCATTTTATCGCAAACCATCATGGTTGAGAGGGTATTGGAAAAAGAGAGGGCGGCCGGTGACGGCATTACATAGTTTCCTCCAAGAGTATTGCAGCCCGCATAGGCACTAAAGCGGCCGTCTTTGGAATTGAGTTTCAGGGAATAAATGGGGGTGCCACGATGTTTGACTTTCTTTCCATAAAGCTGGATTAGTTTCCATTTGGTTTCGGCCAGGGTCACTTTACCAACCGCTGGGTTCACTTGTTTGATTACCGTTTGCGCTACTATTTTATTGTTTAGGTTGACCACTGGTTTTTCTAGTTCGGGTGCCACCGTAGTTTCGCTTACTGCTTTTTGTTTAGTCAACACGTATTTAGTGGCGGAACTTCCTGTTATGATTTTCCCTTCCATGTCTAATTGGGTAAGTGCATTTTTTTCGACCACATATTGATTGGGTGCATTGTCAATATTATCGAAGATGACAATGCTTCCCGCTTTGTTCCAGGAGAAGGTGCCGTGTTGCTCGAAAATCTTATTGCCTTTTCCTAGGTATTGTGATTTGATGGCATAGGTGGCATTTTCATTTAGGGTGATGGACATTTCAATGCCTTCGCAATCGGCGCACGGCAATACCCCTTTGTAGGTACCTTGATAGTTTACTAACTTATTGGCATTGGGTATCCCAATTAATTGGGTTTCGACTTTGGATTGGTTTTCTACTTTGGATTGTTTTTGGCAACCCGTCAACAGTGCCAAAAGGCTTAAGACTAGAACCGTTTTTTTATACATACGCTACTTATATTGGTTAGAACAGCACGTTGACAAACTTACTTATTCTAAAACAGAAACCTTTGCGTTTTAACAATATTTTGAGAATGTAAAGTCGGACAAAAATGCTTTGTTACTTTCTAAAAATGCCCCTATATTTGCTCAAATTCAAAAATCATGATCACACTCCAAAATATTATTGAAACGGCATGGGACAACCGCGCCTTGTTGCAAGAAGAAGTTACTACAACTGCTATTCGAGAAGTCATCGCGTTGCTGGATGCAGGCACTTTGCGTGTAGCTGAGCCTACTGCAAACGGATGGCAAGTAAACGAATGGGTTAAGAAGGCGGTAGTTATGTACTTCCCAATTCAAAAAATGGAGACCTGGGAAGCGGGTATTTTTGAATACCACGACAAGATGTTGTTGAAAACCGGATATTCTGATAAGGGTATACGAGTGGTTCCCCCGGCTACGGCTCGCTATGGAGCCTATATTTCTAAAGGCGTCATCTTGATGCCAAGTTATGTGAATATTGGAGCGTATGTGGATGAAGGCACAATGGTGGACACATGGGCTACGGTGGGCAGTTGTGCTCAAATAGGCAAAGACGTCCATCTTTCGGGAGGAGTGGGTATTGGCGGTGTTTTAGAACCCTTACAAGCTGCCCCAGTGATTATTGAAGATGGCGCTTTTATTGGTTCGCGTTGCATCGTTGTAGAAGGAGTTCGTGTCGAAAAAGAAGCCGTATTGGGTGCCAATGTTTGTTTGACCGCCTCTACTAAAATCATTGATGTTACTGGTAGTGAACCTATAGAATATAAAGGATTTGTGCCGGCGCGTTCGGTAGTGATCCCAGGAAGTTATACTAAATCCTTTGCGGCGGGCGACTACCAAGTTCCGTGTGCGTTGATTATCGGGACACGCAAGCCTTCGACTGATTTAAAGACATCACTCAATAATGCTTTGAGAGAATATGATGTAGCTGTTTAATTTATCCCTAAAAGCTGAAGATGTTTAACTACAAGCAATTACTAAAATTACTGTTTAGGAGGCTATTTATCCTTTTTATAATTTACCAATTTAGCAGAATCTTATTTTTGCTATTTAACCGCAACAGCTTTTCGAATCTGGATGTTAAGACCTTTTTGGGAGGAGCTTTATTTGATTTATCGGCTATAGGTTTTATTAATTTGGCCTTTATACTCTTGCATTTATTTCCGGCACAATTCATTTATAGAAAAGGCTATCAACAGGGATTAAAAATAGGATTCTATGTAGTGAATCTGATTTTTATTGCTACTAATTTTGTCGATTTAGAATACTATAAATTCACCGGGAGGCGGAGTTCCTTTGGCTTGATTACAGCCAAGGGGATGGAACATGAAATAGGCGGATTGATGCTGTCGTTTCTACAAGAATTTTGGTATCAATTTGTGTTTTTTATTCTGGTAGCCGTACTGTTTTGGCGTTTATTATCCAAGCCTAGAACTATATTCCCCCTAGAGCAATTGACTGTTAAGGTCGTTACTAAGCAACTTGGGATTTTGATAGTATCCTTAGGCGTTGGATTATTAATGGCTAGAGGAGGCTGGGGTGAAAAACCCATACGCATAGTAGATGCCATTACTTATTCTTCTTTGGGGAATGCTGCATTGGTATTGAATACCCCTTTTAGCATTATGAAAACAGCGGGTAGTAAAGAAACTTTAACAGACCCGAATTATTTTAGTGAGGAGGAATTGAATCGCATTTTTAATCCTGTTTATATATCGTCTACTACAGAAAAACCGATTAAGAAAAATGTGGTGATTTTTATACTGGAAAGTTTTGGGGATGAAAATTTACATCGAGGGATAACCCCTTTTATTGATTCATTGGCCACACAATCTTATTATTTTAAAAATGGATTTGCAAATGGCAAAGTATCTATTGATGCCGTACCTTCTACCCTATCTAGTATTCCGAGTTTGATGAATACTCCCATCATATCCTCGGGATATTCGCTGAACAAGGTGTATAGTTTACCTAAAATAATGAAAAAACAAGGGTATAGTACTTCGTTTTTTCATGGAGCCTTTAACGGTAGCCAGAACTTTGATCAATATTGTAAAGTAGCTGGATTCGACCAGTATTATGGCAAGAATGAATATTTGGGGCCACCCGCATTTGATGGGGTTTGGGGAATTTTTGACGAAGAGTATATGCAGTTTTTTAATAGAAAACTAACGAGTTTTAAGCAGCCGTTTTTTAGTACCCTTTTTACGATATCATCCCATAATCCTTATAACGTTCCCAAAAAATACAAAGGAAAATTCCTTAAGGGGACTCGGAAAATACAAGAGAGCATTGGGTATACCGATTATTCTTTGCATCAGTTTTTTAAATCGGCTCAAAAGGAAGCTTGGTATAAAAATACGTTGTTTGTCATTGTAGCGGATCATACTTGTGCAGAACCATCGGAAGATAAATACCGAACGAATGTGGGCAAATTTAGAATCCCGATCCTATTTTATGATCCTTCTAATCCAAGCTTTAAGGGGGTAAATGAGAAGAACTTCCAACAAATAGATGTTTTGCCAAGTATTTTGGATTACTTAAAAATTAATGATCAAGTGGTGACCTATGGTAAGCCCTTTAGTTCGGACAAAAATTATGTTGTTTATTATTTGGACAACATATACCATTTGATAAAAGACGACTATTATTTGGCCTTTGACGGACAAAAAGCTATCGGGTTGTACAACTTCAAAGCGGATGAAATGTTACGAGACAATTTGTTGGACAAAGACAAATCACGTTCGGCTGAGATGACGCAATTCATTAAAGCGTACATACAATCCTTTACCGAACGAATGATAGCCGATAAATTAACGGTACACTAAATTATTGGTTTGCTTTTTGAATCTTGATTAGTTTGGCGTATTTCATGTAAGAGAAAAAGGCTTGAATCATGGAAATACTTAGGCCATCGATTCCGTTGAGGAATCCTTTTTTGAAGAAATAACAACGCACAAAAGAAACAGTTCCATTTAAAACCGGTTTGAATGCAGTGACTCTTTTGCCTTGATTGTAGAGTTGTTGCGCATGCCAACCAGAATATTGGTTCTTTTTAGAAATAATTTGCTCTAAAGAATCCCAGCCATAATGGAGGATGTGGACCGGCACTCTTTTTTCATTTTGGGCTATAATTTTTTGATGCACTTTGGAATCGGAAGGGCCAGCAGTTACTTTATTAAAGAAACGCACTTTGTGGTCTGGATACCAACCTGCAAAGTCAATAAGTTTATCGGCTAGGTAGTTTTTAACTCGGAAGCTGAAGGCATCGTAATTACCTACTAAGTATTTTTCTTTCAGGATGAACTCTTGGGCATCGGCATCTAAAAACTCATCGGCATCAAGGTTTAATATCCAATCATTTTTACAGAACGGTAGGCCATGGGTACGTTGAGGCCCATCCCCTAAAAAAGCTTGAGAGATTACTTTCGCTCCTTTGGCAGTAGCGATTTCGACTGTTTTATCTTTGCTTAAGGAATCTACAATAATTACTTCATCACACACTTTAAAAAGCGCGTCAATGCATTTACCGATGTTCTTTTCTTCATTAAACGTAATAACCAAACCGCTGATAGCCATTTTAAAAAAATTTGTGATTCCAAAAATACACTATTTTGTTTATTAAATAAATGGTTATGTTTGAGGCTAGTCAAATACTTTGTATTTTAGCCCACTGAATAAAGCATCAGGATAGATTCTCTGAATTCAACGTATGAAAAAGGTATTGATCATTGCACCAGAATATATGGGCTACATGGAAAAGGTAGCAGATCATTTGCGTACGAAACCAGAAATTGAGGTGACTGACATCCATATTCCGATTTATAAGTATCCAAACCCACTTACTAAGATTGCCAATTTCTTTTTGAAGCGTATGGGCAAGGATGTGAAATTTACTTATCGTGAAAAATACATAAAGGACGTCATAGGAAATCAAACATTTGACATGACGCTGGTGGTTAGACCCGATCATCTTTCTGGAACGACTTTGAAGCAGCTCAAAAGTCAAACACTCCATTTTAAATCCTATTTCTTTGATGGTGTACATCGGTTTCCAAAAATGCTAAAAACCGTCCCTTACTTTGATGAAATTTTTAGTTTTGAGCCTAGTGATTGTGAAGAATTTGGGTTTGAATCCATTACCAATTTCATTTATGACGAACAGCCATTTCCTGCTGCTGAAACTTCTTTTAAATACAGTGTCTTTAATATTACCAGTCACGATCGACAACGCTTTCCTTTACTTTTAAAAATTGCGGCTGTCTTACAACAGCAAAATCTCAACTATAAGATTATTGTGAAAACTAAGAAAACTATAGCGGAACAAGACTTGGTTACAATCATCAGAGAATCGATGTCACTTGAAGAAATAAAAGTATTATTACAGCAATCGGTTTGCATGTTGGACTTGGGTGTCATTAGCAAACATCGAGGATTGACTTTTAGAGTATTTGAAGCGATGGGATCACACAAAAAAATTATCACAAATAATCCTGATATCGCTCACTATGATTTTTACGATCCTCAAAATATTTTGATTATTAATCAGGAGTCGGTTGAAATACCTAAATCCTTTTTAACTTCGGTCTATCATCCTATTCCGGCAGGTATTTATCAAAAATACACTCTTGACACCTGGGTGAATAGGGTTTTTACAGAAGTTCTATAATTATAAACCGACTATTTGAAATACTTAGTATTTTAGCACTTTAAAATTCAAAGGCAATGAAAATATTAGTCATACAGCAAAAAAGAATTGGTGATGTATTAACCACCACTATTTTGTGTAATAATTTAAAGAAGTATTATCCCGATGCTGTAATTGATTATATGTGTTATCCCCATTGTGTGGATGTTTTAAAAGAAAACCCCAACATCAATGAAGTGATTGTATTATCTCCGACCATTAAAAAGTCGAAAGTAAAGTTCCTTTCATTCTTATGGCAAATTAGAAAGAAAAAATACACGGTTGTTATCGATGCATACAGCAAGTTAGAATCGAACTTAATCACATTATTTTCGGGGGCTAAAACTAAAATATCGTACCACAAAGGATATTCTACTTTTTTCTACACTGACAACATGAAACGCATTCCGAATGGTGTTAAGTCGGAATTGGGATTGGCTATTGACAATCGTTTGATGTTAATTAAGCCCTTGATTACCGATAAAATCACCGACTATAAACCGTTACTCTTTTTAACTGAAGCAGAGATAGAAGATGCTCAAAAAGTATTGGCTGATGCCTATATTAAAGTTGGAGAAAAACCTTTGATTATGTTTGGCATCTTGGGAAGTGAATGGTACAAATCGTATCCGTTTGAAAACATGGCTAAAATCATTGATTTCACGGTAGAAAAATTGGATGCTGAGATATTGTTCAATTATATCCCAGCGCAAAAAGAAGACGCTTTGAAAATTTATAATTTTTGCCAAGAGAAGACCAAAGCAAAGATCCATTTTGAAGTGTTTGGCACCTCATTGCGTCAATTCATGGGCTTGCTATCACAATGTCAGATGCTTATTGGTAATGAAGGCGGTACTGTAAACATGGCTAAAGCTCTGAATGTACCTACTTTTTCTATCTTTTCACCTTCGGTAGATAAAGAAACTTGGCAAATCTTTGAAGATGAAAAAGAGAATGTTTCGATACACCTAAAAGATTTGAAACCGGAAATCTACGAACAGCATGATGGTCTTTATATTAAAGAGCATACGTTCAAATACTTTGATGAATATCCTTTGGAATTAATACTAGAAAAATTAGAAACCTTTTTTAAAGATCTAGGCTATTAGGATTTAAAGCGAGGTGATTCCTTGATTGCACTCTATTACTTTGTTCTTTTTGTTAAAGGCTCTGATGGCATTATTCTTTTCCCATATTTCAGGGCTAGAGTAGCCTCGACTGTGATCTAAATGCAAACAAATTGCACTATACCGTATTTGTTTAGAGAGTAATCCTAAATTAAACAAGCGTTCCCCAAACTCTCTGTCTAAACCACCGTATTGCATTTCGTGATTAAAACCGTTTACTGCTAACACATCACTTTTATAACCCGAAGCGTTATGTCCGTTCCAAGATCTTTTGGTAGGTGTAATCCAATTCATGAAGTTGGCAAACCATCTATTGTGTGTGAGCTTGGTACTTTTAAAGTTCACTTTCAAGCCTTGTTTCTTTAACCATGAGATGTTAAAACAGTTTTGAGACACTATATCTTCTTCGGCTATAGCTTTAGAAATTGGCATATTCAGTTTGAAATAGCCCCCTGATAGGAAATAACCTTTTTCTTGGTATTTCAAGTGAACGGCTACGTAGTCTTTACGAGGAATACAATCTCCGTCGGTAAACAGTAAATAATCTGAATTAGATTTAAGGATGGCTTTATTTAGTATTTTGGATTTTTGGAATCCATCATCTTCCTGCCACACGTGCACAATGGGGTTTTTAAAGTTAGAAGAAAACGACTCTACTAGTTCTTTGGTCTTAGAAGTTGAACCATCATCGGCAATTATTATTTCAAAGTCGGTTTCGGTTTGAACGCTAAATCCGATTAGGACTTTTCGCAACCAATCTTCGGCTTTGTAAGTGGTAATAATTATAGATAATTTCATCTGATGCTACTTAATTGCTTTTATCAGGTCAGATGGAACACTCCCATAACCGTTCCTTGTATAAACTGTCTTGTCCTCTACTCTTTTCATGAAATCGTTTAGGAAGTGAAAATACTATTTTTTGATAAATTTTACTTCCAAAACAATAATTTCTTTTTAATTCTTTTCTTTCGGGCAAGATTGTGTTGGAACGTTTCTGTTAATTCCCAAAGAGTAGTAAATATTTTTTCTTCTGATTCTCCTGAAGCTTTAGCATATTCCTTGCTCATCAGGGCTACCATTTTTTCTTGTGGCGTCAATCGGCATAGATTTTTCATTCGTAATTCGAAAGACATGGTATCATGGAACGCCATTCGGTTTAGATCGACTAGAAAAAAATCATAGGTTCCCTTATCATTCTTCTTGATTAACGTATTTCCTGGGGAATGATCTTTAAATTCTATACCTTTTTGATGTAATTCATAACAGAAATGGGTAAATTGTCTTTGGATGATTTCAGATTCAGGATAATCTGGCACTTCAACTAACTCACGATAGGTTAAATCAGGGACTAAATGCTCGCTCACATAGTAGCTATCTTTTAACCCTAGAAGCGAAGTTTTTTCACAATAAGCAATGGGCATTGGTGTCCCTATACCTAAGGATAGTAATTGATTAGCATATTCATAGGAGCGTCTTGCTTTTGACTTACGGAAATACTTGTATATGATACTATTTAAAAAGCTAGGCACTTTAAATGCCTTAATATTCAGGGTATCGCTTTCTATTTTGAATAGTTTAATCTTGTTTCGTTTTCCTTCAATAAAGACTTCTCCTGAATTTGAAAAATCCTGAATACATTTGATGATTTTAGATTCTGATGAAGAAAATGAAGGCGTAACGATGAAGTTCATTTGCAATAAGATTGAGACAAAAATATAAATTATAAGGCAAGTAAATTTATAAAACTTAATTTTACCAAAAAAAACAATGAATAAAACAGTCTTTTTAGAATCTCATAATTTAAAAAACCGAAACGGAGGTCTAGGTGTATTTAATTATGAACTAATTAAAGCCCTATCAAATCAAAACCTTGATAAGCTGTCTATCACATTGAACAACAAGGATACTGCTAGTTTAAAGGCTGAATTTGGCACTCAATTTAGTTATAAAAAATACACTAGTTTGCAACGGCATAAATTGTTTCGAATCACTAAAAAATATGATGTTTGGCATAGTATGAATCAAAATACGAAAGTGGAACCGAGAGTAAACCCTAAAAAGTATATCTTGACGGTGCACGATGTTAATTTTGTTGAAGAAGAATCTAATGATTTAAATAGTAAAGTGAATTTATTGTTCAAAGAGAAAATCAATAGAGCCGATTCGATTGTTTACATTTCAAATTATGCTAAGCAGATGACCCATCAGTATTTTGACACCAAAGGCATAGAAGAGCACGTCATTTATAATGGGAATACCATCCAGGAGTTTATTGACATTAGCAACCTGACAAATCCCTTTGGTCAAGGCAAACCTTTTTTATTTACAATAGGGGATTTTATAGAGCGCAAGAATTTCATTTCTATTATAAAAATGATGGAAATCACCGATGATTTTAATTTAATTATTGCTGGGAATAATGATAAGAGTTATGGGCATTTCATTAGGGATTATATAAAAAGCAATAAGTTAGAACACAAAGTGTTTTTGGCGGGAAAAATAAGCAATGCTCAGAAACAATATTATCTAAAAAACTGTACTGCTTTTGTGTTTCCATCCATTCGGGAAGGCTTTGGACTGCCTATTATTGAAGCGATGACTTTTGGAAAACCCGTATTTTTATCGACTTTGACTTCACTTCCAGAGGTGGGTGGAGATGCTGCCTTTTATTGGAAAGATTTTGATCCAAACTACATGAAAGAAACGCTATTTGGGCAATTAGATAACTTTGAAAAAAATAAGCCTGAATTTGAAATTAAACTCAAACAAAGAGCTGCTACCTTTAGTTGGGATACTGCAGCACAAGAATATCTTAACTTGTACCGCGGATAAAATCGCTTATAATTAATACTATTACAATAATTGAATATACCAATGGATAACATCAATACAGAAGTACATAACGCCTTTGAGGTCATACAAAATGGAGGCATCATTCTCTATCCTACTGACACCGTATGGGGAATAGGTTGTGACGCTACGAATGTTGAGGCAGTAAAGAAAATATACGCTTTAAAACAACGCGAGGAAACTAAAAGTATGATCGTGTTGATGAATGGCGAAAAAATGATGTATAATGTTTTTAAGGATATACCTGAGACCGCATGGCAAATCATGGATTTATCTGAAAAGCCTACCACTTTGATTCTTGATCGACCTAGAAATGTGGCAACAAATATTATTGCAGAAGACCAAACCCTAGGGGTACGAATCGTAAAAGAACCCTTTTGTTTTAAACTTATGGAACGGATGAAAAGACCATTGGTTTCCACCTCAGCAAATATAACGGGTATGTTTACCCCAAAATCTTTCAAAGAAATTAGTCCTGAAATTATAAAAGGTGTGGACTATGTAGTAAATTTGCAGCACGAAAAAATATGCGATAAGCCCTCTACCATTATAAAATTATCTTTGGATAATCAGGTGAAAATTATTCGCAAATAAACTAATTTGGAGATTTGAAAACAAGGTTGATTCCTTCAACTTCTGAGTTTTTCAAATTGCATATATTTATGAATTACAAACAAGCATTAGATCATAAAATCTTTGAAATCGTTTCCCAAGCTTCACAGGACTTGCAACTGGAGAGCTATGTTATAGGGGGCTTTGTTCGGGATTACTTATTGCAACGTGATTTTAAGAAAGACATCGATATTGTTGCGATAGGCTCTGGGATTGATTTAGCGTTAAAGGTTTCTGAACTGCTGCCACATAAACCCAAAGTACAGGTTTTTAAAAACTATGGCACGGCGATGTTGCGTTATAAGGAAATCGACATTGAATTTGTGGGTGCTCGTAAGGAAAGTTATGCGGCAAACAGCCGAAATCCCATAGTTGAAAATGGGACTTTGGAAGACGACCAAAACCGTCGTGATTTTACTATTAATGCTTTGGCGTTCTCTTTGAATCAAAGTACCTATGGAGCCTTAGTTGATCCTTTTGACGGATTGACAGCTTTGGCTAACAAGTTAATTAAAACACCGTTAAATCCAGACATTACCTATTCTGATGATCCCTTGCGAATGATGCGAGCGATACGTTTTGCTACGCAATTAGGATTTACAATAGAGGCAGCTTCACTGGAAGCTATCACGCGAAATAAAGAGCGGATAACTATTATATCGGGTGAGCGCATAGTGGATGAATTGAACAAGATTCTGTCTACCGACAAACCTTCTGTAGGCTTTTTGCTTTTATATAAAACGGGCTTATTGGACCTTATATTACCCGAACTCACGGCCTTAAATAATGTCGAAGAAATTGAGGGACATACCCATAAAAACAATTTTTACCATACGCTAGAAGTAGTGGATAATATTTGTCCGAACACGGATGATGTTTGGTTGCGCTGGGCAGCTTTATTGCATGACATTGGTAAGGCACCCACTAAGAAATTTAACAAGAAACAAGGATGGACGTTCCACGGGCATGAATTCTTGGGTGGTAAAATGGTTAAGAAAATCTTTGAACGATTGCACATGCCGTTGAATCAAAAGATGAAATTTGTTGCAAAAATGGTGATGTTGAGTTCGCGGCCGATCGTACTATCAGAAGATGTCGTGACGGATTCGGCGGTGCGTCGCTTGGTTTTTGATGCCGGGGAAGATGTGGATAATTTGATGACCTTATGTGAGGCTGATATTACGACTAAGAATCCGGCTAAGTTCAAAAAATACCATAATAATTTTGACATCGTACGTCGCAAGATTATAGAAGTGGAAGAGCGTGACCATGTACGTAATTTCCAACCGCCTATTAGTGGAGAGGAGATTATGGTCTTATTTGATTTAAAGCCTTCACGAGAAATAGGTGTCTTAAAAGAGGCCGTTAAAGAGGCGATTCTTGAGGGTGATATCCCTAATGAGTATCAAGCGGCTTATGATTTTGTCATGGCAAAAGCAGCGAAGATGGGGCTGAATAAAGTGAACTGAATTAATAGATAATTATAAATTGTTTAAGCCCTTAAAAAAGTAAAACAATATAAATTTGCAACTCAGTTACGCATTCAAAGTAATTGTGCTACTCAAGGTTATGAAAAATAATAAATCGGTCATTATTTGGCTACTCTCAGGATGTTTTATTGTATTTGTTATGGTGGTAGTGGGTGGTATCACCCGACTGACAAATTCGGGGTTATCGATGACCGATTGGCATTTGGTAACCGATACTTTTCCTCCCCTGAGTGATGCAGCTTGGCAGCGGGCTTTTGAGGAGTACAAGAAGTTTCCTGAGTATCAGAAAATCAACATTCATAATGATTTCCAGATTTCGGATTATAAATTCATTTATTTCTGGGAGTGGTTTCACCGTTTGATAGGAAGGTTATTGGGTTTTGTCTTTATAATCCCATTTGTCTATTTCTTAGTTAAGAAAAAGCTGGATACTGCTACGTTAAAGAAATGTGGAATGCTACTTGGGATGGGAGCCTTTCAAGGTTTTCTGGGATGGTTTATGGTGAAAAGCGGGTTGGTCAATGATCCTGATGTGAGTCATTTTAGATTGTCATTGCACTTGACTTTTGCGTTTATCACTTTTGCCTATACTTTATGGGTAGCCTTAGATTTACTTTATCCTGAGAAAAACGCTGTTATCCTTCCATTAAAGAAACTAGCCCGAGTTACTTTAGTCTTTTTACTACTTCAAATTATTTATGGAGGCTTTGTGGCGGGATTGAATGCTGGCTTACTTCACAACCATTGGCCCTTGATGAGTGATGGTCAGTTCTTCCATGAAAGTATAGTACTTGAGAAAGAAGGATGGATTGCCCGCTTTACTGAAGGCAAAAGTGGGGTACAATTTGTGCACCGAACGATGGCCTATGTGGTGGTGGGATTGATCCTATTCCTTTATTACAAGAGTAGAAAATTCACTTTATCAAAACCGCAAGAATATGGCTTAAACGCATTGGTACTAATTGTCTTTTTACAATTTAACTTAGGTGTCTTCACTTTATTGTACAGTGTGCCTTTGTGGTTAGGATTGACACACCAAGTGGTAGCATTCTTTTTATTGACTGCTATGACGTATACCTTGCACCGCTTTTCTAAATAATAGGCATACCCAGACTATATTGTCGCAATTATTATATTACCCACTTTAATGTCTAAACTTACTGCTGAAGACCAATTTTTAGATCTATCTGATTACGGTAGATCATTTGGGAGATTACTCGCCCAACGGTTAAAAAACACCCGCTTCACCCCTATTCATGTTACACTGCTTTTTGGGATATCTGGAATGATAGCGGTGTATTGCATTCTTATGGGACACTATTATTTAGCTGCCTTTTTCATCTTGCTAAAATCGGGGATTGATGCTGCAGATGGAGAATTAGCCCGGTTGAAAAAGACGCCTTCCTATACAGGTAGGTACTTGGACAGTTTGTTTGATATACTGCTTAACTTTATTTTTCTAATGACAATTTGTTATGTATCCCAGACGACGGTATGGTTTACTTTATTAGCATTTATTGGGCTTCAATTGCAGGGCACTTTGTATAATTACTATTATGTCATTTTGAGAACTAAATCGGTGGGAGGAGACAGCACCAGTAAGGTCTTTGAGTATAAAACCCCTAGGGCACTACCGGGTGAAAGTCAGCAATCAGTTGCCGTTCTATTTAGATTGTATACAGTGGCTTATGGTGCATTTGACAAGATTATCCATGGGTTGGACCCTGAGGCTTATAAAGTTAAAACCTTTCCGAATTGGTTTATGACCCTACTTTCTTTGTATGGTTTAGGCTTTCAATTGTTCATTATGGCGGTGATGTTACCTATGGGATTTATTGAATACATCATTCCCTTTTTCATTGCCTATACAGTACTAATATTTGCTTTGGTCGGCATCCGTAAGAAACATATTCATTAGCCCAGCCACTCTTTGAATTCATTGACCCGTTCTCTTGCAACTACTACCTCTTCTTCATTGTAGGTAGGGAGTATCACTTTCAATCTTGAGTTGCTGTATAGTTGAATCTCCTTGATGGTCTTGAGTGGTATAATATACTTGCGGTTCGCCCTAAAAAAATTGGTTGGGTCTAGTTCGTTTTCCAATTGTTCTAAGGTCAGATCTAACAAGTAGTTGCGGTTGTCTAGAGTATGAAGGTAGGTACCTTTGTTTTCACTATAGAAACATTCTACTTCTTCTATAGGAATCATTTTGAGTTGTTGGCCGACTTTGATGGTGAAACGCTGTTTGAAGTTGCGATCCATAGGGTTTATCAACATCTTTTTAATCATATCGAAGTCTAGTGATACCTTGGGCATTCCACTATTCCTAGTTTTGAATTTATTGACGGCAGTTTCAAGTTCGTCTTCGTCTATGGGTTTTAGGAGGTAATCAATACTGTTGAGTTTGAAGGCACGCAGGGCATATTCGTCGTAGGCAGTGGTGAATATCACGGCGCTATTAATTTCCAAAGTTTCAAAGATTTCAAATGACAAGCCATCGGATAACTGTATATCTAGGAAGATTAAGTCGGGGTGATTGTTAGTATTAAACCAATGAATGGCTTCTTCTACCGAATGCAACAAGGTATTGACTTGTAAACCAAGTTTCTCTACTTTGCGTTGGAGTAAGCGCGCGGCCGGTTTTTCGTCTTCTATGATTAGGATGTTCATGGTGCTTTATAAGTTGAAGATAGGGTAATTACCAAATGCCCTAAGAGCATTATTCCCATGTATTGTTTTTATCTTTTTCCATTAGTTGGTTAATCTTCCTTTCCTCCCAGTCTTTACCCATTAGCATGGTAGGAACAAAAACAGACATCCCATGAGCCCCTAACCCGATGCCCCAAAAAATGACCATGCTGAACGTGTGCCACTGCCAAAAATCTTTAGGACCATCACCGTCGGTGTATTGGAGCAAAAGAATCATCATGTTGATTACAACATAAACGAGTAGGTGCGAGTAAAAACCTTTGATGCGTTTTACTCTTTTTAGTGCTTGCTGGTATCTTACTTCTTCAAGTGTGTTATTGATTTCCATGCTGCTGTCTTTTTTCTTCTTCTAAGAACTGTTTTAGTTTTTTATCTTCCCATTCTTTTCCAAGGAAAGGCATGTAATTGAATGCCTTCATACCGTGTAAAAGCAAGCCTAAACCCCAACCCAATAGTGGCCAAAAAAACCACAATTCTTGCGGAGAGTATTTTAGATTAATGAAAATTAAAAAAGCGTTTACTGCTAAATAAGAAACTAAGTGTCCGTAAAATCCTTTGATTTCTTCTACTTGCTTTTTGGCACGTTGGTAGCGGTCGTATTCTTTATAATCTTGTTCCATGGCTATTTCCATTTATTATTTTTATCTCTATTTAATAGTTCTTGTACTTTCTTTTCTTCCCATGCTTTGCCATAACCAAACGTTTCAATGGCATGGAAAATGATGCCCATCCCCCAGCCGAACATTGGAAACCAAAACCATTGGTTACCACCAGTTTTGAGGTTAATAAAGACTAACATAGGAACGACACAACAGTAGGAAATTAGGTTACCGTAAAAGCCTTTTAGTTTTTCTACTCGTTCTTTGGCTTTGATGAAGGCCATGTTTTCATTGTAGATGGTTTGTGTTTCCATGAACGCAACTTGTTTAGTTAGAATTGGAATCAACACTTTGAAGCAAGTGGTTGTTTCTTCTATGCGTACTTTTCGCTGCGAGATTAAGCCGTAGCGGTTTACTATATTTTGGAGTCCGACGCCTCTTCTGTCTTGTAGGACTTCTTTTTTCTGTAGGTTATTCTCAACAATTAGATAGCCGTTATCAATGTATATCTTGATGTGCAGTGGTTTTTGTTCGCTCACCACATTGTGCTTGATGGTATTCTCAAGCAGCAATTGAAGTGACAAGGGCACTACTTTTGCGTCAGGATTATCATAGTCGGTTGGTACTTCGTAAGTAATACTGTTTTCAAAGCGCATCTTTAATAAGTTCATATAGGTTTTAGCGAAGGCTAATTCTTCTTGTACGGTCACTAATTCCTTGTCTTTTTGTTCCAAAACATAGCGGTATATTTTGGACAGAGAGGTGGTGAACTTTTGGGCATTCTCTGGGTTTTCTTCTATCAAGGAGCTTAATACGTTTAGGCTATTGAAGAGGAAGTGAGGGTCTATTTGATTCTTTAAACTCTCAAATTGAGCAGAGGCAGTTCCTGCGATAATCTTTTGTTCTTTTACCTTGTTTTCATTGTAGACTTTAAAAAAGTAGAAAGCATAAAAAGATAAAGAAATGATGAAGGTGATGATGACTGAAACTACGTAATTGGCGGCGCGTTCGTTTCTACTATATTCTTGAAACGAAAGACCATTGATGATGACTTCTTCAAAAATACGCAACAAGAAAATTACAATCAAAGTCACCACAAAAGAGCCTATAAACCCGATGATAATTCTTTTGGTCGCAAAGCGGTTGGTTTCAAAAACTTTGTCTAAATAATGAAACAAGTACCAGTTGGCATAGGAAAGCGAAAGAGTATATAAGATAGTATATCCAAAAGGGATTATTAAAGCTAGGCTGAATTGAATATTATTTCCTAATACTACATTTAATAATTGTATGACTAAGAAAATGATCAAGGACAGCAGCAGGATTTTCGGGATGGCTTTTTGTGGACTTTTCATGGTAATTACTTATTTATATTTTTCGGTAGGGTAAACTGCCGATAGGATGAATCCTATACCCATACCCCCCATTAAGCCAACTCCTGGTTCATCTAGGAATTGCCCTAAGGCGATTCCTAAAAACATGCAGCCTACAAATAGGTAACCCGATGCATTGTTAGTTTCTTTATTACTTTCCATGATTATAAGTTGGTTTAGCCTTAGCTAATTACTTTTTACAATTCTGTAATGTTTCTTGAGCTCTTTCTAATCCCCAATTCGGAGAAAAAGCGGTCTCTGGTTTGAATTTAGCAAATAAGTCGATAGACTTAGCTACTTGTTCGCATAACGGCTTAGTATCCACACCGGTCCATTTGGCGCCATTGATTTCGAAGTCGGCTTTCCCGAATACGGCTCTTGGGTTTTCTGGGGCAATGGCTAAGGCTTGGTAGTATTGTTCCATTACTTTACCGGAGTATTTCATCCCATTAGTCATAGGGTCTTGTACAATCATTGCCGTGTATAATAAGGCTTGCAATACTTTTATTTCGGCATTGTTAGGACTGATTACACTAGCGTTGTCGATTGCGGATTGCGCTTTATCTAGCATTGCGTTAGCTTTGTCTTTATTGCTTGGATCAAAAGTAGCGGTCACGTTTACCATGGCCACGTAATAGTTTGGTAACCAATTTGTCTTTTCGGCAGAAGCGATGCGTTCAAATAGTGCGGTAGCATCCGATATTTTACCTTCTTTCCAAAGGCCCATGGCTTTACCCATTCCTTGTTCGTATTGACCTTGCGCTTGTAATAGAGAGCAGATAAAAAATGCAAATGCGGTAATCATTGTTTTCATATTGTTTTGTTTTTAAAGGTTTCTAATTTATAATTCAAAAGTAGGTTGGTTTTCAGACCTATAAAATTAATAATGACTGAATTGTTGAATTTGATGGATGAATTGATTGCTACTAGGGAATTTGCATTATAAGTTTTTTAATTGGTTATCATTTTTCTTTTCACTGATGGTCCAAAAGAAGCCTACGAAGAAGAATCTATCGGCTGTTGGGGTAATTTCTTTGCGTTCAAAGATGCCGTTGTCTAGGTTGGCTGTAGTGGCATAATTGTATCCGTAGATATTTTTAGTACCTAGAACGTTGGACACGGAGAAATACAGTATCTTTTGTTGGGTTACTAAATAGGCCCAACTGAAGCTCAAACTGCTGTAACTTTTGGTTAAGCTATTCATAAAAAGGGGTTGATTTGGATTATTATAGGGACGACCAGTGCTGAATTGCTGCGTTAGTCCGAGTTGGGATTTCCAATCGCTTATCCAGTATTTGGTTACCAAAGACACATTTTGTTTGGCTACGAAGCTTGGCGTCACTTGGGCAGAAAAGTTTTTATAAATCCGTTTAGTATCGATGTACGAGTAGGATATCCAATATTCTAGGTTTTTGATGCTGCTTCCGTCTCTCCAGAACACATCAAGACCTTTGGCATATCCAGTACCGTCATTATTGAATGTCGTATCGTATTGCACTGTTTTAGAATCGTATTTTACTAAATTATTGTATTCTTTCAGGTACAACTCGGCACGAAGGGTTCGTGTCCCTTTTACGTATTGATAATTTAGGATGTAGTGGGCTGCTTTTTCGTTTTTGAATTGGGATGAATACTTCAGGTATTCGGCTTTTGTAGCTTCTTCGAAGTTACCGTAGGCAAAAGAGAACTGGCTATTTTTAGATACTTTGTAGGCAAGAGAGGCACGAGGATCTACTGTATTTTCTTGGATATAGTTATTATTAGAAGTACGGAGTCCTACTTTGGCAGCTAGATTTTTTGAGAAGAAAATATCGGCTTCGGTGTAGAGTGCAGCAATATTGGCATTATATCCATTTTTTAGTGAAGTATTGAAGTCTTCATCATATTTGGTGATGAAATAATCGGAGCCGAAGTTTAGTTTGATTCGGTCTGACACCTTCTTTGTCAGCTTGAATTTCATGTGGGAGGCATGTTCGCCATTCACCACCGTATTAGCATCAAGATCGATATGGTTATGGGAGTAGCCATAGCTTAGTCCGCCAAAGACTTGCCAATTGTTGCCAAAGTTACCTTTGTAGGAGCTGTTCAGGTAGAAATTATTGTTGCTTAGATTGACGCGCACAGGATTAGGCAAGTTGATATCCTCTTGATTGAGGTCGAAACGGGAAGCATCAAAAGCGGCGTATAATTTATAGATTCCGCTATTGAAGTTATAACGGTATACGGCTTCACCAGCTAGGGATTGATAGGGGCGGTTCCAATCCACGTTTTGCGGAATGGCTTTTTGGTAGGGAGCCAAATCGATGTAGGCAGTATTGACGCTTAGGGAACTCTTTTTCCACTTTTGGGTATGGCTTAAACCCAGGCCAACGGTCATTAGGGAGATATCGGTTTTATTTTGGTCGGCTTCGTCTTGGGTGTTTAGGAGCAGAACGCTTGACAATGCTTCACCGTATTCGGCAGAGTAGCCCCCGGTAGAGAATGCAATACCGCTGAACAAGAAAGGAGAAAATCGTCCACGAGTAGGGAGGTTATTGGTAGAGGCTCCATAGGGTTGGGCCACTCGAATACCGTCGACAAACGTTTGGGTTTCATCAGCCTCTCCTCCTCGAACGAAAAGGCGACCGTCTTCGCCCACGTTTTGGGTTCCGGGAAGGGTTTGCAATGCGGCGATAATATTCCCAGCGGAGCCAGCGGTAGTGACAATATCTAATGGTTTTAGAACTGACACCCTACTCTTTTCTCCGGCACTGAAGGTACCTGCAGTTACTACTACAGCATCAAGGGTATTGACACTTTCTTTTAGTTTGAAGGTTTTATATTGACAATTGGCTACATCAATAGCTACTTTGAGTGTTTCAAAGGCTAGAAAGCTGATTACAAGAGATTGGTTTACTGTGGCCGAGGTCGTGAAGCTAAAGTGGCCTGTTTCATCGGTGGAGGCGCCATCGTAGGTTCCGTCAATAAATACATTAGCACCATTTACCGGTTTGTTCTTTTCGTCAACGACAGCACCGCTGATGGTGTTTTGAGCAAACCCCAGTGAGGTAAGGAGCAACAAGATTAGGAAGTAAAGCGTTTTCATGGGTTATAATTTTGATGGGCCAAAGGTGTATCAAAGTATAAAACTATGCAATTTATGGTTACCGAAATGTTATTTTTTGGGGATGAAACGTCGAGGCGGTTTGAGATTTGAGATTGCTGATTAACTATGTTAGTGAACAAGTGGGGTAAGGTCTACCTAAAGGTATAGTAAGCTTTTAGTAAACTCTATATAAACTCTGAGTAAACTCTATAGGATTTATTTTGTACAAATTCTTATCAACAATTCGCCATTGGCATTCGTATTTCATAATTTAAATTTTACCTTTACGGGCTCAAAAAAAAGCCGAACTTATGATTTACAAATTCAGAGCGATACTGGATGCCGAAGAGGATGTTTTCAGGGATATTGCCATACAGGACGAGGATACTTTAGAAGATTTACACAATGCAATCGTCAATGCTTTTGGTTTTGACTGTATGGAGATGGCCTCTTTTTACACTTGTGATGACCAGTGGAATCAGGAAGATGAGATTCCGATGTTTGATACAGGCGATGTACCCGGAGAGCAAAAAATCATGGGAGATTATGCATTGAATCAGTTGTTGAGTGAGGACCAAACGAAGATTATCTATGTGTATGATTTTATTCATATGTGGACATTCTTAGTGGAACTTGCTGCGGTGGAAGAAGCAGAAGTAGGCGTTACCTATCCTAGCTTATTGTTCTCTCATGGACTATTACCTGCGGCGGCACCAGAAAAAGAATTTGAAGCCGAGAACGATGACTTCTATTCAGAATTTGAGGATGATTTGGACGAAGATGACTTGGATATGTTTAGTGGTGATGACAGTTTTGAGGATTTCGGATTTGAAGAGAACTGGAATTAGACTGAGCCGTGGATTGGCTAAATAACAAAGAAATTTAAAAAAATGATAAACCTATTTAATGCTCATATTGAGAGCTTATCCATACACCGAGTGGGGAATAAAAGTCGGAATGAAGCGATTTTTTTATCGGACCAGCCCTATGCATTGAATGATGAGATTGTGCCTTTACTGAAAGAATATTTCTTTAAGCCTTTTCGGGATAAAGAAGAGAATTATTTTCAGTTTGCCCACGATGTAGATTTGGATTATAATGATATGTTTAACTTGGCTAGTGAGTTGTTTACCAACCCCAGTGACACGCATGAAGTTTCTAAAAAAATAACGAAGCATTTATTTGAGCAGTCGAACCATCCCCATATTAAAAACGGAGAAGTATATGTGGCGCATTTGACGAATGTATCGATAGATAATACTGTGGTGGATGCTATAGGAATTTTCAAGAGTGAAATTAAAACTGATTTTATGCAGTTTGAAGAAAAAGGAACTACTTTGGAAATGATCTTGCAACAGGGGATTAACTTGAACAAACTGGACAAAGGATGTTTGATTTTCAATCATAAAAAAGAGGAAGGGTATAAAATCTTGACCGTAGACAGCAATCGTTATGATGCTCGTTATTGGTTGGAGCATTTCCTTTCGGTAGATGCCTTTCAGGATGATAATTTCTACACGAAGAAGTATTTAAAATTCTGTCAAGGTTTTGCCAAGGATGTAGTATTCCCAGCAGAAGACAAAAAAGAAGAGGTAATGTTCATGAACCGTTCTGTAAATTTCTTTGCAAAGAATGACGAGTTTGAAGAAAGCAAATTCTTGAATGAGGTATTGGACAATCCTGATTTGATTCCGGAGTTTAAGAACTACAAAGTGGATAAGGGCGAAAAATACAGCATCGAAGACATCACGAATTTCCCAATTGCAAATGGGGCGGTTACGGACGCTAGAAAATCTATAAAAAATGTGATTAACTTGGACACCAACATCCAAATTAAATTAGATTTCATCAATCCGGAGAGTGCTGAAAAGTTTGTTGAAAAAGGATGGGATGAAGAAAAGCAGATGTATTACTACTTGGTTTATTTCAATAAAGAGCAGAAGAGTTAGTGACCTTTTCAAATTATGAATTCATAAAAATCATCCCCAGTTCATTTCAATTGGGGATTTTTTTATATTTGAAGCTACTACTAGCAATGTTAAAATGGGTCAAAAGGCCATTCAATTGCCTTATATTTGTTAAAATAGCTTACCCTCAATGAAGCATAAACTCTTTTTTGCCCTATTCCTACTCCATTGCTTCGCTGGCATAGAAGCACAAGCGCAGGTAAAAAATAGTGGTAACGATTCGGTTAAAGTTTATAAAAAAATTGAGACCTACTCCCAGAAGAGCAAGGTAAAAAGTTTTATTTACCGTTTATTGTTTCGATCTAACAGGAAATCAGCTCCGACTAGCGCGAATACCAATCGCAAGCGGTATTTTATCAAAAAAGCTTTTGATCGGAACGAGGGCAAAATAATACGCAATATTTCGATAGAGACTTTAGATCCTTTTGGATTTAGTGTGGACAATTATAAAGATGTGCCAGAGAAAGGATTTGAGAAGACCGGAAACCGGCTCCATCTCAAAACGAAGAACTGGACGATACGCAACCTCTTGTTGTTTAAAAAGAATGAACCTTTAGATTCGTTAATGGCTAAGGAGTCAGAACGTTTGATTCGTAGACAACGATATGTGCGTAGTGTTATCATTAAACCCATTGAAATACCGAATTCAAAAGACTCCGTTGACATTTCGATACGTGTATTAGATTCTTGGAGTTTGATTCCGACCGGAGCTATTTCGAATTCGCAGGGTGATTTTGAAATTACAGAACGTAATTTTTTAGGATTGGGTCATGAATTCCAAAACGACATTACTAAACGATTTGATACTGGGCAGAGCGCTTATAAAGCAAAATATTCTATCAACAACATTAAGAATACCTTTATCAATACGACCTTTCTTTATGAGAATTCACTAGACAATTTCACTACTAAAAGTGCGCGTGTTGAGCGTCAATTCTTATCCCCTTTTACACGCAATGCGGGTGGTGTATTTTTCGAGAACCGATTTTATACTGATTCCTTGCCGAATGCTAGTCAAGTTTTTGCGAAGCAGCATTTTAAGTTAGCTACGCAAGAATATTGGTATGGCCATTCTTTTAAGATATTTAGCGGTAAGAACGAAGATTATCGAACGACTAATTTGATTACCTCGGTTGGCTTTAAAAATGTAACCTATAAAGACCGTCCTGATTTACTTTATGACCCTGCAAGATTTTTTTCGGGAGAAAAATTGTATTTGGGTACTATTGGTTTGAATACTAGAAAATTTGCCGAGGACAAATACTTATTCAATTTTGGCATCATAGAAGACATTCCTTATGGACAAGTATATTCAATTACGGGTGGATTTCAAGATAAGAACAACGTTAGACGAAGCTATTATAGTGGGCGTTTTGCTTATGGAAATTATTTTAGCATCGGATATTTAAGTATGGATGTGCAATGGGGTAGTTTTTTTGCAAACGGCAGTACCGAAGAAACCACTTTTAGAGTAGAGGCTAATTATTTTACTAACTTACTTTCGATTGGGAGCTGGAGGGTCAGACAATTCATAAAACCTACAGTCGTTATGGGAAATCACAGAGCCCCAATTATTAAAGACCGCGTCACGTTATCAGATCAAAATAGTATTACAGGCTTCAATAATCCATTGATTAATGGCAGTAGAAAGCTTACCCTCGCCTTTCAAACGCAGACCTATGCCCCGGGCAATTGGCATGGATTTCACTTTAGTCCGTTTTACAATATGACATTTGGTTTATTGGGTAATGAGGAGAATAAAGTGTTTGATAATCGGCTGTATTCTAAATTCAGTATTGGCATGTTGATTAACAATGACTATTTAGTATTCAATAGTTTCCAGATTTCATTTTCTTACTATCCGTCGATACCTTATGACGGCACTAACATTTTCAAATCTAATTCGTTTAAAAATGATGATTTGTCCTTACCTGATTATCAAATTGGCCAACCGGTCATCGTTCCGTTCAAATAAAAATGTAACTCACTAAGGGGCAGGTATTTGTAAGTATTTTTGTTTTAAATAACAGAAATCATGTAGTTTAACGATTAAATTTTGCTGTTTAACGTTCAGCTGTTATGTTTACTATACGAAAACTAAACCTTAAATGTATGAAAACAAACTACTTATCTCATGGTATAGTTAAGAAAAGCTATTATTGCTCCCTCTTTGGGCATCGATATGTTGAGACTAAAAAAGTCAACAATCATTTTAGCGAATTTGAGTGTGAAGTATGCCGTGTGCAAGTCACTAATGACATTAGAGGTCAAAAAATCACGCTGACCACTCAGTTGAAAGATATTAACGAAACCCTTTTTTACTTGCAATTAAAAAAACAATTTGTTGCTCGTTTTTATTTTCATAAGAAAGAGCAGTAACAAATGATGGATTCCCTCGTCCTATTTGTAATCAAAATCAATGAACTTTGGAATCAGCAATACTTACCATCAAAAACCTCAACAAGCATTATGGCAAAATCCATGCCGTTAAGAATGTTTCCCTTGAGATCCAAAAAGGCAATGTCTATGGCATTTTAGGACCAAACGGAAGTGGCAAGTCCACTACCCTGGGCATCGTATTGAATGTAGTCAATAAAACTTCGGGAGAATATTCTTGGTTTGGTGGGAGCATGCCCACCCATGAAGCCTTAAAGAAAGTAGGAGCCATTATAGAGCGCCCTAATTTCTATCCCTATATGTCGGCTGAAGAAAACCTTGAATTAGTTTGTAAAATCAAAGGCATTGATTACTCCAAAATAGCAGAAAAACTTGAGATTGTACGCTTGACTGATCGAAAAGACAGCAAGTTTAAGACCTTTTCATTGGGGATGAAACAACGATTAGCGATAGCCTCTGCCCTATTGAATGATCCAGAGATTTTAATTCTGGACGAACCTACCAATGGGTTGGACCCACAAGGTATCCATCAAATACGAGACATTATACGGTTAATCGCTTCCCAAGGGACTACTATATTATTGGCTTCTCATTTGCTTGATGAAGTTGAAAAAGTGTGTAGTCATGTATTGGTATTGCGCTTTGGAGAAATTTTATATAATGGCACCGTGGATGGCATGAGTACCAATAGTGGTTTTATGGAATTACAAGCCCTAAATCAGAAGCAACTTATTGAAGTGGTACAAGGACATCCTGAGGTAGACCGAGTTTTGGAAGCCGAAGGCAAAGTAGTGGTGTATTTTAAACATAGGGTAGATGCGGGTGAATTGAATCGGTATTTATTTGATCGAGGTGTTTGTTTGCAGCATTTAGTTCACAAGAAGATGAGTTTAGAAGAACAATTTTTGGCCTTAACCAATAAATAAAAAGACTGATGAAACGATTACTTTCTATAGAACTGCAAAAAATCTGGAAAAACCGTGCTAGTCGGGTTTTGACTATTAGCTATTTTGTCATACTCTCGTTTATAGCGCTAATAGCATCCATTAAATTTAATCTTGGTAATTTCAAATTGCATTTTGCTGAAATGGGTATTTTTAATTTCCCATTCATCTGGCATTTCAACACTTATATAGCTGCCATTTTAAAATTCTTTTTAGCAATTGTTATTGTTTCCATGATGGCTAATGAGTATAGCTATGGCACCTTGAAGCAAAACTT
>CANFZC010000021.1 GCA_947451475.1 Flavobacteriaceae bacterium
AGATTGCTTGTATGCAACTTGTTCTTTTGGTCTTCCCAAACCATCAAAATAGGTGATCTGTTTGCTTGGTGGCAAAGTTCCACTTGAATCTCTTACAGTGGTGGTTAAAATGTAATTTTGTGTCCCTGTTTGCCCTAAAGCAAACAATGGAAATAATGCTACAAGTAGTAAAATCTTTTTCATGATATCATTATTTTGAGTTTTGCATTTATATTTATTGAAGAAGTTCGATTTTCAGTAGCATCATTTATTGTTGCAAGTCTTCTAAAGTTGTTGAAATCAAAAACTATTTTTAAAACCTCTAAAATCAATAATTGCTTCTTTGCCCACTTGCATGATATAACCATATGTGGTGTATTAAAACTTCCCCGATTTATAACATTATGGTCGGGATTTGGAATAACTTCAATTAAACATCCTGTAGATTTTCCTTCACTTCAGCTATTCTAGAAAATATATTAAATCGATAAGTTATTAAACTAAAAACACTTAAAAACCTGTTAAGTATCGAGCGTTGAATTGATGTTTTAGATTCATTGTTTTTTGTATTAGGGTTATTATTGAAATTGACAACTAGTTACATAATATGGCTTTTACATCTATTGTGTATATTTTATTAAAATTTCGATTACAATTACGGCATTACAATCCAAAAAAAAATCCCCAACAATGGGGATTTTTCACTAGTCTTTTTTCTTACAATAAAATAGAAATTGACATCAAAAAATTCATAAACTCCAATAAACCGCCTCAAAGTCCACAAAACCTCTTAGAACTGCCTCAAACCCTCGAAGTACTTTATTACATCGTGAAATCTTTGCCTTTAGAAAAATTAAAATGAAAGCCGAAGAAGTATACAATATAGCCATCCATCTTCCTGAAGAGGAACTGCTGCGCCTGTATGCTTTGCTGGAAAAGAAAACTTCAAAAAAACAAAAGTCACTTTGCAAACCAGTCAAGAAAATATTGATTACAGAGGAAGAAGCAAGGTTGTATATCCTTAGAACTGTTTTTAAAATCAAAAACATCTAAATTGAATAAATTATTGTTCTATATTTGCTCTAGAAACAGTTAATTTATTACTAACATTTGCATACTAAATCGCATACGTTTTTAAAAAATTAGTCTCTCAGAAGGGGGTAAAATAGGTTGGTTTTTTGGTTAAAATGAGTTCAAATTCAACTCATAACCCGAAGGTCACAGGTTCGAGTCCTGTTCCCGCTACTAACGCAGACCCACCAATTTTTTTGGTGGGTTTTTTTATGTTTTGTCACGGTTAAGTCACGGACTGCAAGTCTGCGCCATCGGGGCATAAAAAAAGCCCTCAAATTGAGCGCTTAAATTATAAATATCGAAGGAATTAATTACGGTTTGATTCTAACTATTTTGTCATCTTGCATCACTACTAACTCGCTATTCATTTTCTTTTTGAATTCGATTAGTTTATCGTAAACCTTATCCATTCCTTCTAAAATCTTGGTTTGTGTTGATGTTCTTTTATACTCTTTCATTGTAATATTTTATTAGTTTATCGAATTTAACTCCGTTAATTATATCAACATCTGTATCTATAGTCTTTTCGGCAATCAATTCAGGTTTACCGCCTGAATTATCAAAAATCATTGCTTCATCTACTAGTGGTAAATATAGATCAAATAAATTTACTATTCCGTTAATGTATCTACGTTTGATAACTTCAGTTTCAATATTATGTCCGCCTTCTTGTACCCTAATCTTTACTCTTTCAATTGCCAAATCAACATTTTGTAACCAAAAAAACAAAAGTGAGACCGCATAACCCTGTGCCTTAGCCTCAATCACTTTTGATTTATAACTCCTAGTAGCTAGCGTAGTTTCGAAAGCAAAATTCTGATTAACACCAAGAAGCTCATTTATTCTATGCAACATTATTCTGCCTGCTTCAAATGATACTTTTTCAGGTTGAAATGGTGATAATCCTTTGGCTATTTCATCGGCATTTACAAACTCTTTACAATCTAATATTTCAGGTAGAATCGTAAAAGAAGCTGTCGTTTTCCCCGCTCCGTTACAACCTGCAATTATGTAAAGATTCTTAGTCATTACAGCAAAGGTAAACAATTTCAATTTTCACAGCGTACAATTTTTGTATAGCGACTGAGAAACACCCAAAATGGCGAGGATTAATTGTTGCATTACCGTATCAAAATCCAACAACATTGTGAATGGTTTTTGGACATGAAGGCACGACTATTTATAATCATTTTGGTAATTTGAACAACTGACCATGATGATTTTGCAGCTCAATGGGCGTAAGGCTTCGCGGGTTAAGTCACGGACTGAAAGTCTGCGCCATCGGGATTAGTGTCACCAAAAAACCGCTTATTTCCCGTGGATAATCTTAATAATTTTACAATTGTTAGCATTGATTTCAGCACGCGCCACGCCCCCGAAGGTAGGCACTCCAGGTTTGGCTTTTGGATAAGTTCCTTTTACGACCCATATACTATCCTTTACAAGGTTGGCTACAAAGGGCCTCTCCTCCTTTACTTTTTCCCCATACACTTTTATAAATTCTTTTTCAGCAATGGCAATGGCTTGATTCGCATCGGCCACACAGGGCTTGTCGTTTAAGTCTGTTTTACTTAAGCCTGTTAAGAATAGAATACTTAGTATTGAAATTGGTTTTAAAATCATTAGTGGATGGGTGTTAATTTGTTAGTAAACCAGTGAACCTAATGGCAAATCTTGAAATTACTAAATCTCTTACCGACACAGGTACACTTTTTGTGAACATTTAATTAAAATTTATCGGGTAATGGCTTTGGAAAAATTAGGAGGATTACTCCTGAGTTCTTTATTTTCCGTGGATAATCTTAATAATTTTACAATTGTTAGCATTGATTTCGGCAACAACCACACCTCCTACCCAATGGCCTCTTTCGTCATTTTTTGGTAATGATCCTCGTACTATCCAAATGGTGTCCTTGACCAGTTTGGCTACAAAAGGCTTTTCCTCATTTACTTTTTTTTCTCCGTATACTTTAATAAATTCTTTTTCTGCAATGGCAATGGCTTGAGTAGCATCGGCCACGCAGGGCTTGTCGTTTAAATCTGTTTTACTTAAGCCTATTAATAATAGAATACTTATGATTGAAATTGGTTTTAAAATCATTAGTTGATGGGTGTTAATTTGTTAGTAAACCAGCGAACCTATTCGCTAACTATAGTATCGTTTAAATTGGATTTGCTTAAATCAAAAAGCCTAAAAATAGTAAATGTTTTACTTGGAAAGGTACACTTTTTGTGTACATTTTGTTAAAATTTATCAGCTAATGGTTTTGGAAAACTAGGGTAGTTTCCTCTCAGACCCCCTTATTTCCCGTGGATAATCTTAATAATTTTACAATTGTTAGCATTGATTTCAGCACGGGCGACTCCCCCTTTCCTAATTTCCCCTGGATTGCCTTTTGGAAAAGTCCCTTTTACAACCCATATACTATCCTTTACAAGGTTGGCGAAAAAGGGCTTCTCTTCCTCTACTTTTTCTCCATACACTCTTATAAATTCTTTTTCTGCAATGGCAATGGCTTGATTCGCATCGGCCACGCAGGGCTTGTCGTTTAAGCTTGTTTTACTTAAGCCTATTAAGAATAGAATACTTATGATTGAAATTGGTTTTATCATAATTAGTTGATGCGTGTTAATTTGTTAGTAAACCAGTGAACCTATTCGCGAAAAATAGAAATGCAAAATTTGAATTTGCTTAAATGCAAAAACCTAAAGTACTGAATGTTCTTATCAGACAGGTACACTTTTTGTGTACATTTTGTTAAAATTTATCATGTTGGTATTTTAGCTAATAATAGCATTTGTATTCTTCTAATTAACTTAAATACTGATTTATAAAAAATTAGCACTTTGCAAATGACTATAACTAATTTTGGAACTTTACTGTTCCTTTTATTATACACTACACTAAAGAATTAACTTCTTCAAATCGCATTTCGGACGATAGAGGGGGAATGGCCTAATGCTGTTGTTATTTTTTGTTGGATAATTTAATTTGCCCATTTAAGCCAAACTCGACTATTTCTTGGCGGGTTTAAAAGAATTAGATTCTAAATCTTAAACTATCATTCTAATATCTTATCATTCATTTTAATCCTACTTTAAGTTCTTTTTCTAGTAAAGAAGGAAGAAGTATATCAAATAATGGGATGTTGTGAGAAGTTAGTTTATTTGTTTTAAACAAATTATAAAGTTGATGAAATAATTCTCACAAAAACTATATATTTGATATTATTAAATTAATAACTAATGACAACAAACAAACAAATAGTTAGCTCAATTAAAAAATCATTATCAAAAATTGATTTTTCTAAGACATATGAAAAATGCACAAATGAAGCTCAAACAAGACTTTATTTAATTGAACCAATAATACAAGTTTTAGGCTATAGCAGCTTTGATGATATGCTTACTGAAATTAATGCTGGATGGGGTGCTAAAAATGATAGAGCAGATATTGGATTATTAGTTAAAGATAAAAAAAATCCTGAAATAATTGTTGAATGTAAAGCGGTAGGAAAAAAATTAACTGATAAAGAAGCTTCTCAATTAAATAGTTACTTTATTAACACCAAGAATTCTAAAATTGGAATTCTGACTAACGGAACGGAATGGAGATTTTATTCTGTTAACAATGCTACAAAATCTCAAAATTTATTTAATGTTCCATTTTTAGTATTAGATTTATCAGAAATCAACGATGCTACGATAGAACAATTATCTAAATTTCACCGTAACTTCTTAGCTAATAATTTGAATGACCTTCTTGAAGAAACTCAAGAGTATTATTTTATGCAAGGTTTTGATAATGCATTCGCTACAGAACTATTTGAACCTTCAGACGATTTTATAAAAGCAATTTTTAATAGGATGCATGGAAAAAGAATTACTGATGAAGTGAAAGATAAAATAAAATCATTAATTAATTCAAATTCAATTCAGACTGCATTAAACCGAGTGATAGAAGAAGAGTCAAAAAATGGCAATATGGTGATTACTACTGCAGAAGAACTTAAAATTTACCATACTGTAAAAACAATTTTAGTTCATAACAAAAAAATTGATGCTGATAGAATTACATATAGAGACCAAAAAAACAGTTTTAATGTGCTAATTGATGACAATAACAAAAAAATTGTTTGCAAGATTATTTCAGCAAGAAATAAATATTCAATCGAAATTAGTGGAGATAAATTTGATTATAATGGAATTGATAGCATTGTCAAAATCAAAAGGCAATTATTAGAATCTGCTCTTTCATTTATAGAATAATAATATTAAAAATCTTCTAAAATTAAAAAATATACAGTAAATTAATTTTAAAAATTATTTTATGATTCATCTTAATAAACCCATTTTTAAAAATTACTTTAGGCATAGAGATATGGAATTTAATTGATATAGTATGGGTGATATTATTAATTATAAGTTTTAATATTAATAGGAAAAATGTGGAATAGAATCAAAAAAAAAGGAATACGATATTTATACATACTGTCTATCATTTTGAGTATAGTTATTTTATTGTATATTCCTGTAAAATGTAGTTTGAGTCTTTTTGATCGAATTCAAAATCCTCCGTGTAAAATTTATGCTAAAAATCAAACTTTTGATAAATGGAAGTCGATTTGTATTGATGGAGAACGCGAAGATGGTTGTGAGCTAGAGGGGTATAGATTAATAACCAAATCTAAACTTGGTCCTTTAAACCAAGCCCCTATTCCTGTGATTTCAGTTATTGAAGTAGATGAAAATTATGAGCAATTATCAATTACTTTAAGAGATTGGAAAACTGGTGAAATAATTCAGCCATACCCACAACAAGAACATAAATGGTATGAATTTTACAAAAAATATAATTCATTTGAAACAATAGGAACTTTGTTTGACGAAAATGGTGATGATATCTTAAGCTATGAAGTGACTCTATTGCGAAATAAAATAATTATTACAAAAGAAAGCTGTGATTCGAGAGGCGAAGAAGAAAAGAGCAATAAAATAAAAGGCGGTTGCTTCTTTTTAGAAGATTATGAAAAAAACAGAAACGAATGGCATTCTCTTGATATTGTAATTAAGGATAATAGAAAAGTATTAATAAATTTATAGTTATGAAAATTGTATTCTTTTATGTTTTATTTTTGATTTCGTTAATAGTATTAGCAGGAGGTTTAGGATTAGCTTTTGGTAATGATTTTAATGACGAAGATTTTTCTTTTGGCTTAATATTTATCTCATTTGGGATATTTATTTTATTTATTCTTTGGAAAAACAATTTTTTTACAAAATCTAAATAATAGACATATTATCTTAATTTAAATCTGCTACTTCTAAATCTCTTAAAATAGGTTAAATTTACATTTACCTAATAATGTCCCACGCCTTTTGCCAATCTTGATTTCCTTTCTCATCCATCTTCCAAACCCAGTAATCCATATCACCACGGTTTATGGCTGTTTTTGCTCCTGATTTTTTTGATAGTGAACAACCGCCAAGAATAAATCCGTAATCAGGTGTAGGAATGACGTCAAATAAATAATCAGCTTGTTTTCCGCCATAGCTTTTCTCCCAGAGAATATCTTGAGCATTTAACTGATTATTACATAGAATTACCAAGCAGACTAGGTAACGTGCTAAAGAATAATGTTTTAGTTTCATAATTATTTTGTATTAAGATTAATATTGTTAAAATTAATACTCACTAAATCTTTGGTATTACACTTTTTGCGTATATTTTGTTAAATTTTCTTACACAAAAAACCATAAACTAAAAAATCCCCGATAGCGGGGATTTGTTTTAGTATTCTTTAAGAATTTAATTTGAACAGTTACAGTTAAGGGGAAATAAACTTAATCACACGAAGTATTAATAGAGCAACGTTTGGATAGCGTAGGGTAAAATAGTGATTTCTGTTGTTTTAGAATTGATACAGAAATTATAGATTACTTTTTTGTTCGACTGATTTAATACTACGGTTACTATGGTTCCGTCATTATTAATAAAAGAGGTGGTTAGCAAATTACTTCTACTAGAAGTAGCGCTTATTCTTTTGGCTCCTTTTTGAATAAACTTAGAAAAGTGTCCGATGAAATAATAGGACGGTGTATATAGTAATTCCCCGGTGGTGGTATTAGCATGCAGGGGTGAGAAGCAATAGTTTTGTACATGATTGGGACCTCCTTTTTCATCCAATAGTATGTTCCAATCTGTCCATCCTACAGTACCATTATTAAAATCATTAATCATTGATTTACCATAGCGCATACCATTTGACCATAATTGCAGTTTAGCAGTGTCAAACTTCTCAATACATCCTTCTGTAAATAATAGATTTTTATTGGGATACATTTTGTTTACTTGAGAAATATTGGGCCACATTTGTTCTCCCCCTGTCCAGTTTTCATACCAATGGAACCCTATACCCCAAACATATTTATTGGCTTCGGGATCATCCAAAATGGTGGTTACCCGTTGGGTAATCAAATCCCTATTATGATCCCATATATTAATTTTTTTATATCCTAGTCCGGCTTTTTTCAGCGTAGGTCCGAGGAACTTTTTAAGAAAATCACGTTCCTCTTCAGCGGAATAAATACAAGATTCCCAACGTTGGGTAGCCATGGGTTCATTTTGCACTGTAATTCCCCAGATTGGGATTCCCTGTTTTTGGTATTCCTTGATAAACTTTACATAATAATTGGCCCACGACTGGTAATATTCTGGCAGTAGTTTACCGCCGAAAAGCATCGATTTATTACTTTTCATGAAAGCTGGAGGAGACCAAGGACTTGCATATACCGTTGCATCTTTTCCTATGGTTTCGATTGCTTTTTTGAGCAAAGGTATTTTGAATTGCTCATCGTGTTTCACATTAAAAGTTTTTAGGTCTTTATCTCCCTCGTCTATATAGGTGTAACTGTCAGCACTGAAATCACAGCTGTGGATGTTTGTTCGCAGCAATGTATATCCAATTCCTTTGGTTTTGGAAAAATAGGCTTCTAAAAACTCTTGTTGTTTTGCGGCGGGTAATTTTGCGAATACTTCGGCGGCGGCATCGGTAACTGCTCCACCGATTCCTAGAAACGTTTGGAATTTTTTATTAGGATTAACAAAAATACAGGTTTGCGTTTCTAGTGGCTGCTTTAGTTCTGAAAATGAAAGTTCGTCTGTTTTGGACAATCTTAAATTAGTGCTATCAGCTGACGTAAAAACGATTAATTTAGTTTTTACAGAAGTTATTTTATGACTTTTACTTTCGTTTTTTCCTTGTGAAAAAGCTAGCGTAGATACTACGATAAATAGAGGGATTAGAATTTTTCTCATGGTTTATTTATTCCCAGATATAAGTTGCTACTGCTCCAGCGGGTATGGTCGCAGTTACCCATTTTCCGTTGTATTTAATATTAAATGTTTCGGAGGTAGTACCATCATTATCTACGATAAGTACTTTTTTCCCAGACGGTGTTTTGAAAGCGGCATTACTAAGGTTGCCTACAATGTTGGAAGCAATTCTCACGGAACCTATCGGAACAAATTTAGAAGCATGCGCGATATTATAGTAGGCTACATTGCGGGTATACGTTGTACTGTTTTCTATGGTTATGGCCCCTTTACATTGGGTACATCCCCCGTTCGTGTGCGGACCAAATGAAGGGTCATTGGCTAAATTCCATTCTAGTGCATTTTTACTCCAGTTTCTCATTGATCCGATAACGACATTTTTTACATGCCATCTTAAATCTTGTGCAAAGTCTCCCGTTGAAGAAGTCCACTGTTCAGTGAAATAAACATTTTTGCTTGGAAAGGCATCATGCACCGTTGACAATGCGCTGATATCGCCGCCATATAAATGAAAAGCGGACCCATTTACATATTGGTTTGCAGTAGCATCAGTTAGTACTTCTATGGGATAGGCGGTATTGTCACAGTTGTGGTCGTAGCATACTATCTTGGTTGTTATTCCTGAATTTTGAAAAGCTAAGCCTAGTTTTTTAATAAAGCTTATTTGTTGGGCTGCCGTCATGACTAAACTTGGATTATTGCCACCGTGCAACGGTTCGTTTTGCGGACAAACCGCATCAATAGTAATCCCTTGCGCTTGCATTGCCTGAATGTACTTCACAAAATAAGTGGCATAGGAACTATAGTAAACGGGTACTAGGTTACTTCCGATAGAAGTATAACTTGCTTTCATCCATAATGGAGCGGACCAAGGCACTGCCATTATTTTAATGTTAGGATTGATTAATAGAATCTCTTTCAAAAGCAGAATCAATTCATTATCAGGAGCAAGGCTGAAATTGGCTTGCGCAGTATCAACTTGTCCATTAGGAAGGTCATTATAGGAGAACACGGAAGCGTTTAAATCGGAAGCTCCAATGCTAATTCTTAGGTAACTTATGGATATAGAATTGGGATTGGACCCAAATAACTCCTGTAATAATTCTTGTTTCTTTTGAGCGCTAAGTTGGTTGATTACTTGTGCGCTTCCCCCAGTAAGTGTATATCCAAAGCCGTCCACAGATTGAAATGTTTGGGTTTCATCAACTTCAATATTTTGGTAGGCATTTGAGGTGGTACTAAAATTCAAAATTCCGCTTTGTTTTTGTAGTTTACTAGTTTGATCCCCTTTGGTTAACCAACATTCAACTTCATTAGCTACCATTCCGTTATCTAATATGGTACCTTGGACAACAATAGGCGTTGTATTTAGTGTATTGGTTGACGATATTGTTGCTGTTAATGTAAAGGTCTCCGTAGTTTCGCTAATAGCATCGTTAGTGGTCGGCACAATTAACGAAGCGGTAGTTTGTCCAGCTGGAATTGTGACCGTGGTCGATACTGCAGTAAAGTCACTTGCTTCAGCGGTTCCGGGAGTTGTTACAAAATTGATTACTGTTGGATCAGCACTTGTACTGCTGAGTGTAATCGTAAATGAAACATCCATACCTTCCGTCGATGGTAAACTGCTTATGCTAACTGTTGGTTTAGCTACTACAGTTGCTTCATTGGCTGTTGAGCATTTTGTAACCAAGGTTATCATTAAAGAGAATAATATAAGTTTCATAGCATTATTTAGAAGTTTCATATTTTTTTATTTGTAGATTAACTCGACATAAACAGGAAAATGATCCGAAGGGTATTTTAAATCGTTGGAATCACTTAAGACAGCATGTTTTTTAACTATGAAGCGGCTATCTTTAGAAATAAAAATGTAATCAATTAGTGTTTTTACAGATTCGTTAAACTTAAATCCGTTAAACGTTCCCGAAGGTCCAAAAGGTTTTTCGATAGAAACATCACGGGTGTCAATCATTTGCTTTTTCAATTCTATAATTCGGTCTTCTTTTGGTTCAGAGTTAAAATCTCCCATAAAAATTACAGGAAGATTTTTGGTGTTAAGACTCTTAATTTTGGATAAAATAAGCTTGATGCCATTTGTTCTTGCTAAATCACCAACATGGTCTAAATGGGTATTAAACACCCAAAATTGCACTCTGTTTTTCTTGTTTTCTAGCAATGCATAGGTACAAACTCTATGGCAAGCAGCATCCCAACCTTTTGAAATTTCGTTGGGTGTTTCGGAAAGCCAAAAAGTATCTGCAAGGAGTAGCTTGAATTCTTCCTTTTTAAAGTAAACATTGGAAGATTCTCCTTTCCCGATACCTTCCCTACCTATGCCCACATAAGCATATTGAGGAAGTGCCTTTTCCAAATCAATTACTTGGTTTGGTTTAGCCTCTTGCACTCCGAAAATATCTGGCTCGTAAAATTGAATTTGGGATTCCAAAAACACTTTCCGATTCGTCCACGAATTCTCTCCATCAGAATCCAAATCGAGACGGAGGTTGTAAGTCATAATCTTTAAGGATTGCGCATTTGAAAATGCACTACAATAAGTGAGCGTTAAAACTAATAGTGCCTTATAAATTTTTACCATCCTTGTGATTTTTTCCATTAATGCTTCTAAATTAAACATATAGAAGCAATTAATGGAACTACTTAACTAAAAAAAAAAACGCTTTGAAAAACTTTAATATCCTGAATTTTGAGTAAGGTTTGGGTTATTATCTAAGACCCCTTGAGGAATTGGCCAAACTAAGTCATCATTTGTTAAATTACTTATATAAGGCATTAGAACTTCAGCTGTTGTTTGAGTGGTAGGATTATAAACTGGGTGCGTTTGTTGTGATAAAATTTCGATGGTTTTCCCTTCTCTTTTTAAGTCAAACCATCTTTGTCCTTCAAAAGCTAATTCTAAAAATCTTTCTTTCAACACTTTGTTTATTGCATCATCTTGCGAAGTAGCTGGAGCTACATTTGGCAATAAAACCCTTGATCTAATTTGGTTTACTAATGCCATTGACCCAGCTAAATCTCCAGTATGCGCAAGTGCTTCTGCTTTGAGTAGAATGATGTCTGCTAAACGGAAAATGTAAAAGTTTTGGGTACCATCAGTAGCTCTCATTTTCCATGGAAATGGGAATTGAGTGTAAGTGGACCAATAAGGATCTGCGAATGTAGTTGGAAGTTTTTTTATTGATGCTGCTTTTCTTTTAGTATCTAAAGCACTACTAATGGTGTGAGAAGGAGTATTAAACTTCTTCCAGTTATTCCCCAAAAACACATTGGTACACCAAGAATTAATGGGAGAACCCTGTCCTTCCCCATTGACTTCCCATATAGATTCTGCATTTCCTTCGTGAGCATTATCAAACAATTGCTCATATGTTGGCATTAAAGTATATCCTCCGGCAATCACTGCATCACAATATTGTATTACTTTATCCCAATCTGGATTGGGTTTAGTTGCGTATACTTTTGCTAATAGTGCGTTTGCAGCACCTTTACTGGCTCTGTATTTACTTGTTGGACTTGAAGTTGACGTAGGTGCTTTGGCTAAGGCCACTTCACAATCGGCAATTATAGCATTATACACTTCGTCAATAGGCTTTCTTGAAGGATATAAGGCCGCATAAATTTCAGGTAAATTTTGATTATTAATAGATGATATATAAATATCCACCATTGGAATTGGACCCCAGGTCTGAACTCCTTGAAATCTAGTTAATGCCCTTAATAAGGAAGCCTCTCCAATCATTTCTTCTTTTCGCTCTGGCGTTAAATCAGGAACTTCATTAACATAATTGATTACTTTGTTACATCTTTTTTCGAAATCAACAATATGATTCCAGTCTCTTGCTATTACATAATTGGTTGGAATAATGCGGTATTCATCTATTTGAAAGAATTCCTGTCCGTCTGCACCCGCATAAGCAACATCGGCTCCAGCATCTCCTAAAAAGAAATAATCAAATTGCCAATATTCATCTCCGAAAATCGAGTTACAAGACTGCATCGCTGCTTCAGCATCGACGGCATTTTTCAACACAACACCATCTTGAGGAGGAGCTACTACATCAGTTATAGGCTCTGTATTTAATACATCACTGCAAGATGTTATTGCTAAGATGAAAATACTTAAATATCCTAATTTAGTATTTTTAATTAATTTTTTCATAGTTAAATTATTAAATAGGTTATTAGAATCCAGCTTTTAAACCAAAAATAAATGTTCTTACTTGTGGATAAGTCCCGTTATCAATCCCCTGGCCAACACCGGTATTTCCACTTGCTGAACTTACTTCAGGATCAAAACCGGAGTATTTAGTCCAAGTAATTAAATTTTGCCATGTTGTATAGACCCTAAAAGAATTTAACCCTAAGAATGCTTTCTTAAAATTATAGCCTAATGTTAAAGCTTTTAATCGGACATAAGAACCATCTTCTACAAAGCGATTAGAAGGTAAAATTGAGGTTGCATCATTTGCTTTGGGGATATTAGTAATATCTCCTGCCTGTTGCCAACGACCCAATACTGCAACAGATTGGTTTTTGGAATTTTGCATTCCTTCTAGGTCAACTCTTGAAGCATTAAAAATATCATTCCCCTGACTTCCTGTAAATAATATATCTAATGAAATTCCTTTATATGATAATGTATTGGTGACACCAAAAGTATAATCAGGCAATGCATTTCCTATTATAGTTCTATCTCCTGTATTGAAAGTTCCACTTCCATCAAGGTCTTTGTATTCTAATACACCTGTATCAGGATTAACTCTGTCTACAACATAGCCGAAAAAATTACCAAGAGGCTGTCCTTTTTCGATTCTATTTACGTCTTGATAACCATGAGTTTCAAATGGCTGCATTCCCATTTCAAGGACTTTATTTTTAATAAAAGAAAGATTGATATTTGTATTCCAATTAAAATCTCCTTTAAAATTGGTCGTATTTAAAGTAAATTCAAATCCTTTATTTTCAATTTTGGCTGCATTATATAAGTAGTTTGCTGAAATAGCAGATATATAAATGTTATTTAGTAAATTATTGGTTACTCTTTTGTAAGCATCTAAATTCAATCGGACTCTGTTATTAAAAAGTCCTAAATCTACACCAACGTTTAAATCGGTAGTTGTTTCCCAGGTTAAATCAATATTAACAGCATTAGCTGGATTTTGATTTAATGAACCAAAAGGGATAATAGCGAAAGAAGCGTATTCGCTTAAACCCGATACATTTCCTGTTTGTCCCCAACCACCTCTAAACTTTAATTCTGAAAGAGTTTTACTTTTATTTAAGAAACTTTCGTTTGAAGCAACCCAAGCCACAGAAACTCCTGGAAAAGATCCCCATTTATGCCCTGGAGCTAATTTTGATACCCCACTAGCTCTAAAAACTCCATTAACAATATATTTCCCTTTATAATTGTATGTTGCTCTACCAAAATAGGATACGGAATTACTTTCGCGAGCAATAACTTGTGTATTAAAAACATCTATTTTCATCATTTGGTTTAGATCTAACTTTCTTAACTCTGGCGCAAAACCAGTTCCTTCGATTATATCTTGGTCAAATCTAGATTTTTGAACTGAGCCACCGGCCAGTAATGTTAAATTATGATTGTCTGTTTTCAAAGTATAATTGAGGGTGTTCTCTACGTTCCATGTATAGTAATTGGTTCTATGCTCTTTCCCAATTCCTCTAGTTGTTAAATCAGTAGAATCACCGTTTCTTCCGTAGTTTGATCTGTAACTGTCTACAAAGAAATCATAGACACTTCTCGACATGTCTACTGTAGTAGTAGGTTTCATGACTAAATTTTTTACTAGGTTTATATCTAAACCTAGATTCCCTAAGTAGCGTGTTGTTTTTGTATCTTCTTGTCTGCTTTGAAAAGAAACAGGATTCTCTAAAGAGGCTACTGGATTTGAGGCAAATTGCCCCGGTAATTGTCCATTGGCAACCGCTCCTCCTACTAGTTCATCAGCATATATCGGTAAAAATGCAGGTGTTGTCAAAGCACTAAGGATTACACCACCTTGATTGGCTACATTATTATCATTGGTATTACTCATATTGGTTGAAATCAAATTAATATTTGCATGAGCTTTCAACCACGAAGTTCCATCGATGTCTAAATTTAAACGAGTTGACAATCTATTAAACAACGCTGGCTTAACAATTCCTTTGGTATCTTGATAGCCAACTGAAGCAAAGGCTCTTATCTTATCTGAACCCCCTGCAAAAGAGAAATCATAATTTTTATCTTCTCCTGTTTGAAATACTTTGTCGGACCAATTCGTATTTATGCCCGCATACCTTGCATTATTAGCATCTTCTAAATAAGACGTCCCAATAGCTCCAAAATCTTGCATCAGTGCTTTGTATTGCTCTAGGTTTAAAACATTAATATTTTTTACAATGTTTGAAGTCCCGATATACGAGCTAAAAGTAAATGCTTTTTTGTTTGGCTTTCCTTTTTTTGTTGTAATTAATATAACTCCTGAACTACCATTTACACCATAAATGGCTGTTGCGGTAGCATCTTTCAAAATTTGAATATCTGCAATATCATCAGTGCTAATTCCTTCTGAAGAATAGGTTTGCACCCCATCAATGACATACAGAGGGTTTACACCTGACATAATTGAATTAGAACCTCTAACCCTAATATCGAGAGCAACACCTGGTTTACCCGAAGGTTGCACAACATTTACTCCGGCCGCATTACCTTGTAAGGCTTGACCAACATTATACAAGGGACGGTCATCAAAAGCATCAGCTTTTATTGTTGAAATCGCATTCGTCAAAGTTTTTTTGCTTTGAGTACCATACCCAACATTGATGACTACCTCTTCAAGTTTATTTGTTTCTTCATTAAGAGTAACATTCAAAGTTTCTTTATTTTCGACTTTTACTTCTTTAGACTCATAGCCAAGACAAGTAAAAACTAATATTTCATTTGGATTTACTTTAATCCGGTACTTCCCATCCATATCGGTGATAACCCCTCTTTTGCTATTTTTTATAACAACATTTGCTCCTGGCACGGGTTGCTTATTTTTGGAACTTACCACAGTTCCATTAACTTCAAGAGATTGAGCTTGAAGACCTGTGACAAGAACAAAGAATAGAAAACATAAAATGTTTTTAAGTTTCATAAATACAATAATATTAGGTTTTTAAACGTATTGTGGCTTTAAGAATTTGCTTCTAAATTAATTTGATTAAAGTTAATTTTAAACTAAGTGTGCCTAAATAAAATAATCCCTTACCCCATATAAATGGGATAAGGGATTTAGAATTACCATTATTAATTTTTAACTAATTTAATAGTTTGTGTTGCATTTGCAGAATTTACTGTTGCAAAATAAACACCTGAATTTAAATTAGATGCATCTATATTAATTTGGTTAGAAGCAGTTCCTCTAGTAGATACTACTTTACCTAAAACATCTACAATTTGAATTGAAGTAATTTGAGAGTTATCTTTTGAAGAGAAAGTCCAACTATCATTTGTAGGATTTGGAAACACACTAAATTTATTATTAGTATAGGTAGCTGCAGACAAACCATCAGAAAATGTCCATTCTCCAGTAGCTCTATTAAAGTCAACATTATAAGTTGTACCCCATGGAATGAAGATGTCTCCACCACCACCAGCAACACCGTTTTGTGATATTCCAGTCAAAGCTAAATTATTTGATCCATTTCCACCAGCATTACAACCATATTGCGTTGACCAATCATGATTATCTCTAAATTTCAAGTGCATTTCAGTATCAGTCCAATCTCCATTAATTACAGGAGTCCAGTTTGATAATGTATAGTGAACATTGTCTACGGTTTCAAGATCTAAATCTGTTCCCCAGCCTGATCCTGAAAAGTTACCAATCATACTAACAACTACTGGTTCAAAAACATATTCAGCTGGTCCAACTAATGTAGGCATTACAAAATATGTATTGAAAGCTCCAACAGGAACTGGAATAGTACCACCATTTACAACTGGTCCGTCAGGGAATGCACCTCCCCATTGGTTCGCTGTTCCTTCTTGATTGAAACTAACATCTCCACCTGCAAAGAATAAACTCTTCTTTGCATACGCTATCCCGTTAGAAGTATTCATTTGAACGGGAGCAGCTAAACCACCACCATTTATTTTAATTACAGGATTTGGATTAATACCTGGCGTAAATAAATAATCTTTAGTTACCGTGTTATATGTTACATTCCAAAACCCAAGTGTTCCGACAATATTAGAACCTCCGTTAATTGTAACAGTACCACTAGGGAACCCTGGAGCGGTTGTTCCAGAAGAATAACCACCTGTAGTTTCCCAAGTTCCTGCTTCAGAAAACTTCATATTAGCGTCACCAACAATTTCGAAGTTACTAGCCGTCCAGTTAACTCCATCTGTAGATGTAAGTGGTAAATTACCTGGTTGGTTCCATCCTCCTGTTCCGGTACCTGTAATAGACACCTGAGCTTTGGCAAAAAAGCCAAAAATTAAAGCAATAATTAAAAAATGTAGTTTTGTTTTCATAAATAATAAATTAATGTTTACTAATGTTTTTTTGATAAAAGTTTGTATTTCAGTTGTAATTTTAATTAAGGAAAAACTACAATTTCGAACACATTACAATATTAACCTTTGTTTAACTATAACGTTATAATTTAATTACACTTGGTATACGCTAAATTAAACGCTCTATACTTTTTTAATTCTTTTATTTTCATAATTAATTCATATTCAATTTACTAAAGAAGAAAAAAAAATACTCATTTTTACAAAAAAACTGTTACATTTGACGAATTGCTTTTGAAAATCAAAAGAAAATTATCATTAAAAATATGTAATTATCAATTTTATAATCATTATGAGTATAAAATCGCAATATTTAAGTGCCTTCATAGCATTATTGATTTCTACTTTAAATTTTGGACAAAACCTAACCAAAAGCAAAGACTTAATAACCATACCTACCAAACCAAAAATCGTCACTTATAACCGTAATGATTTTAAGGCCGACCCTCAATTTTGGGCCATGTGTGAAAATGAAGATGGCTCATTAATTTTCGGCAATAATGATGGCGCTATTGTATTTGATGGGGAACATTGGCAACAAATCAATCTACCTAATAACTCATCCATAAGAAGTATACTAAAATCTAAAACAGGAAAAATATATGCTGGTGGATATAATGAAATTGGTACTTTACAAAAAAACAGATTAGGAAAATATTTTTATAGATCACTTATCAACGATCTTCATTTGGATGGTAAAAACCTAGAAAATTTATGGCAAATCCATGAGATTGAAAACCATTTAATTTATCGATCTTTTACGGAATTAATATTGATTACTGGAAATCGAGTGATTCAAATTCCGGCAAATAAATCTTTTATCTATTCTGAAAAGGTGAACAACAATTACTTTGTTCAAGATTTAGATTTTGGCATTTACAAATTAAGCAATCAAACATTGAAACTAGAACCTTTGTTTAGTTCCCTTTCAATTGCTAATGAAGACCTAGCCTCCATACTACCTACACCCAACCCCAACCTGATTACCTTAGTAACAAAATCAGGAACTGTATATATTGGCAACTTAACTTCTAGAGAAATCACCAAACAATATTCCTTGTTTGATGGCATTAAAAATGACCAAATAACAACTGGTATCGTTTTAGATAACGCGGATTATATTTTGGGCACACGCAGCTCAAAAGTCATCAAAATAACCCATAATGGACAAATAATTAGAAACAGTGAATTTTTCCCAGGTCTTTCTAATGCCACAATACATTATCTATACCAATCTAAAAACAAGAACATTTGGGTACTTCAGAATAACGGATTAAATCTATTGGATTATAAATCACCGTTTATTTCTATTTTCGACCAAGCCTCTGTCTATGACATTTTAGTAAAAGCCGACAAGATCTATTTGGCTACAAATAGCGGGGTCTATTACTCAACATACAGTACACCAATTGAAAATAGTTTCTTTAATTTTAAAAAAATTGAAAATCTTCAAGGGCAGACATGGGCACTCCAAGATTGTGATCATGATATTTTAATAGCGCATGACAATGGAATTTTTAAACTAGAAAATGATTTTGCCAAAAAAATTGGAACCATGAATGGGTTTTGGAAATTAACCAAAATTAAAGGTAAGGCGGGTAAGTATTTAGGATCTAATTACAACGGTTTGTATTTAATTGAAAAAGAAGGAACTAATTGGACTATAAAACAAAAAATATCAGGATTTGAAGAATCTACTCGAGATATCTTAGCAGATTATGAACCGAATACTTATTGGGTTTGCCATGGCTATAAAGGAGTATATAAAATACATATAAACAATGACTATTCCCGTGTGGATGTTGTTGATCATTACACCAATAAAAATGGCTTTAAATCGCCTTATAACATCAATGTGTTCAAGTGGAATGAAAAGATAGTATTTACAACAAACAATGGAATTTACACGTACAATGCAATAACCAGTAAGTTTGAACCCTACAAAACGCTTAACAACATCTTTGACACCACTAAAAACACACGAAAATTAATTACCAATAAAACAAAAACTTGGTTCATTCAGGATGACGAAGCAGGATATTTAATAAATGACAAACCAAACATTCTTAACAAAGATTTATTTCTAAATCTGAAGGGTAGTTTTAATAGAGGAATGGAAAGTATCTATCCATTGGACAATGATAAGGTATTGTTTGGTACAAACATGGGCCTTTACCTATACCGTACCCACGATATTTCAAATAACAATACGGTACCAACACTCATCAGTCAGATTACTTACAGTCAGAATCAAAAATTAAAAAACATAGAAATTAATTCAACAGAAAAAAATATACAGTTTCCAAACAAAACGGACATCTTACGATTTGAATTTGCTTCACCAAAAATGATTTCTAGTGCAGAAATCAATTATAGTTACAAACTAGAAAATATTGACGAGAACTGGTCGGGATGGCAAAAAAACGCCTATAAAGAATATACCCATTTAAGGCCAGGCACCTATAAATTTTATGTAAAAAGCAGAAATCTTGCTGGTGTTATTGGTAAAGAAACTTCATTTGAATTTACGATTTTACCAAAATGGTACCAAACCAATCTTGCCATAGTAATCTATCTAATATTGGGTATCTTATTAATAACAATGATCACAAGATATGTACGTAGAAAAATTGGATATGAACGATTAAAATCTAAACTGGAAATAGAGAAATCCCAACAACTTTTAGAACTAGAACTGGAAAAGCTAAAACTAAAACACGATAAGGAAAAAATACAACAGGACAAATTGTTACTGGAGGAAAACATTATAGACAAGAGCAAGGAGTTAGCAAATTACACTTTTCTCCTAAGTCAAAAGAAAAGTGTATTTAATGAACTACAACAAGATTTAAAATCACTAAGAGAATTATTAAAGAGCGAAGAGTCCAGAAAAAAAATAACCGAGATTTTCCAAAAGATTAACCAACATAAGATTGGGGAGGAATACATGGAAATTTTTGATGTTAACTTTGAAAAAATCAATCATGACTTCTTTGAAAAATTAAAAAAACTTGATACAACCTTAACTAAGAGAGAATTGCGATTGTGTGCATTTGTCAAAATGGACTTAACAAATAAAGAAATCTCACCATTATTAAATATTTCTATCAGAGGAGTTGAAAGTGCAAGATATAGAGTTCGCAAAAAACTGAATGTTCAACATGAAGACAATTTTATTTCATTTCTTAATGACTTAAATAATGCTGCGATTTAACTTATCTTCAAATGATATTTTTAGAACATCAGTGATACAAATCTATTTTCCAAAGGAATTTTGAAATTAAAAGTACGATCCTTCATGATGAAATATATTCGTCTATATTAGAAAATATTTCAAATTCCTAATCTATTTTCCTCTTAAAGCTAAAACAGGGCTTATTTATAGTACCTTTGCCGCTTTAAAAATGGAGATTAAACCCATAAAACCAACAAAAGATTGCCGAACACGGCAACTTTTTTATTTAGTGAATCATGAACATGAAAAAAATTGTTGAGTATAGAACATTACTCGGCGTAACAAAGACAGCTACTTTAAAAGAGTTAAAAACTATTTATAGAAACAGCATGAAAGACATTCATCCGGATACTATCGTGGATGACGTTGAACGCCATTTAGCTGAAGAAAAAAGTAAAGAGATCATTGCGGCTTATCATTTTCTAGTAAGCATTGCACCTGAGACTTTAGAAAAAGATAAAGCGGAATACACTCGTATTACTACTAGTACTAATATTGCGGATTTCTATTATGAAAACAGTGTTTTATACATCACTTTTTTAGACGGAAATTCATTTGAATATTTTGGTGTATTACGACCTATTTATATTAAAATGGTCAATGCAGAATCACCAAGCCGATTCGCAAGAAGACATATTTATAATGAATATATCTACCGTAGCACTTCAAAACTTGTAGCAAACGAATAGGTTATAAAATAAAAAAGTCTTGAAACCACTCAAGACTTTTTTTTATCAACCAAACAAAATTAAAAAAAAACATTTATTATTCATCAGCGGCAAAGGCTGAGTTTTTATCTATACTGACTTTTAAAGTAGTAGCAACTCCTTGCTCATTCACCATCGTCATATTTAATGTGTCTAACTTCGATAAGTTTTTAGAAACAAATCCGTTGAACATATTGTAAGAAATATTCATTTCTTTGAGATTACGTAATTTTTCTAAGTCAAAAGGCACTGTTCCTTCCATTTTATTTTCAAACAAGCTTAATGTTTCAAGCGAGGAAAGATTGGCAACTTCTTTTTCTAATTTACCTGTTAATTTATTGCTATTTAAAAGTAATTCTTTTAACGATTTTAATTGGTAATAAGAAGTAGGAATCGTACCTTCAATTTCGTTATTAAATAGTGATAATGTTTCCAAACCAGCCAAATTACCAACACTAACAGGAAGTACACCTGTTAATCTATTCATATGCAATTCAATTGATTTAAGGTTTGATGCATTTCCTAATGTTTCTGGAAGCGAACCAGACACTTGATTAAAGGCAATGTTTAGCGTCGTTAAACTTTTTAAATTTCCAATAGAAGTTGGAATGCTTCCAGAGATAGTGTTTCTGAATAGATTTAACACTTCTAAATTGGTTAAATCTCCGATTTCTGAAGGTAATTGCCCAACCAAATTATTATTGATTAATTTAATTGAAATTACTTTATCATTTTGGATACCAACGCCATACCACGAAGATACTGGTGATTTCAAATCCCATTTATTGGTCCACTGAGTCCCTTTAGTAGCTTTGTATAGTTTTACTAAGGCATTTTTTTCGGCAGGTGAGATCTCTGCAAAAGCAGAAACAGACACTAAAACTATAGCTAAGTAGGTAAAAATTGATTTCATAAGATTATTATTTGGGTTTAAGACGAAGTAAAAGTATATACATATACGTTTAAAAACAAAAATAATCGACGAAATGCATTTATTTGTACTTTTTTTATAGTTTTATCTTACAATATGCTAATTTAGCATCTAGAAACTATCATGTACCTTTGAATATAATTTAAAAAATATTTTTATTTATATTTGATACACTAACCTTAAAACTTATTATTATGAATTTAAATTGGATTGCAATTTTACTAGCAGCCTTGTCGGCACTTGTTATTGGTTTTATATGGTATAGCCCAAAAGTATTTGGCACTATATGGCTGAAAGAAATTGGCATGACCGAGGAAGAAATGAAAGGAAGCAATATGTTTAAGATGTTGGCAGGGACCTTCATCTATGCTTTCCTAATCTCCTTTATTATTCAATTTCTTGTTATACATCAAATGGGTGCCTATGGAATGATAGGGGGTGACGCCACTATAGCCAAACCTTCTTTTGCTGCTTTTATGACTGATTACGGGACCGCTTTTAGAACTTTTAAACACGGCGCTTTGCATGGCTTTATGTCGGGCTTGTTCTTGGCCTTACCTTTAATAGGAACCGGAGCTATGTATGAAAGACGAAGTTTTAAATACGTGCTCATAGCGGGTGGTTATTGGGTAGTTTGCTTTACTATCATGGGAGGAATAATCTGTATGATGCAATAATTTAACATTTAATTATAGACCAATCGCTCTACATTTGTAGGGCGATTTTTTTTAACTGTTTGGAAACAACAACCTTCAAAATCTATACTTCTCTTTCACAGCTTCCTCCTTCCTGGGATGAAGTTGCAGTTGACAATGCTTTTTTACAGAAGCCTTATTTGACTGTATTAGAAAAATCGGCTCCATCCAACATGCAGTGTTTTTACATTGGGATCTATGAGAATACAGCACTCATAGGAGTAGGTTTGGCTCAATATTTAAACATAAGTAAATTAGAGTCCTTTGGAGAACGAGACAAATGTTTAAAAACCTATATCAGAAATTTTATATTTAAGAACTTCGCTTCTCATGTCCTGTTTTTAGGCAATAATATGATTACTGGACAAAATGGTTTTACGTTTATTAAACCTATGGAAAACAAGCAAATCAGCCAAATACTTGTAGATTGCGCCAACGATATTATACAGTTCTTTAAAAAGCAGCAAATAGCCATACATATAGTGTCCTTTAAAGATTTTTATCAGCATTGTGCCCTGGAAATGAGAGAACATGGTTTTGCGGCAATGTATGAATTCAATACCCAACCCAATATGATCCTTGAGCGATCTACAAACTGGAAAAATAACGATGATTACGTTGGGGCCTTTTCCAAAAAATACAGAGACCAATATAAAAGAGCACACAAAAAAATTGAAGGGGTTAGTACTAAAGAATTGACTTTGGAGGAAATTATGGCACAAGAAAACCGTATTTACGAACTGTATCATCATGTCGCTAAAAATGCCCCTTTCAATACCTTCTTCTTGGCTAAGGATCATTTTTCAACCTTTAAGAAACAATGTGGTGACCGATTTGTTTTGTGTGCGTATTACATAGATAACCTACTTGTAGGGTTCCATACTTTACTTTTAAATGGAATCGTTTTAGAGACTTACTTCTTAGGCTATGATGAACAAGTGCAAAAAGATAAAATGCTTTATTTAAACATGCTTTATAACATGACCCGATTTGGCATTGAAAACCAGTTTAAAAAAATAATATTCGGAAGGACAGCTCTTGAGATTAAAAGTTCAATTGGAGCTCAACCTGTTTTTATGACTGGATTTATATACCATACTAATAAAACAATTAACCGATTTATGCCAAAAATATTCCCACGACTGGAACCTAATATTACTTGGCAGCAGCGTCATCCGTTTAAATAGTTTATCTCTTTCTTATACGGGCTATACTTGAACTACAATGCATCAAGTTCCCCTTGAACGACTTCCCAATCTTCAAGTAACTTATCTAATTCTGTTTTTTTCTTGTTATAGGCCATAAAGAAATTGGCATCTTCAATGTGCTTATCATAATTGGACGCCAAGGCCTTGTCATCGTTTTGAATGTCAATCTCCAACTGCTTAATTTGACTTTCTATTTTACTTAGGCGGTTTTGTAATGATTTGTTTTTCTTTTGATCTTCGTAGGACAGGTTTTTGTTTTCTTTATTGGTATTTGAATTTACCACTACATCCTTCTTTTCAATCTCCCGCATGTTCATAGCGTTACGTTGTTCTAAGAAATAGTTGATGTCTCCTAGGTATTCTTTTATCTTTTGGTCCTTGAATTCGTATACAAGATTGGACATCCCTTGTAGAAAATCCCTGTCGTGTGAGACTAACAGTAAGGTACCTTCATATTTTTGAAGGGCTGCTTTCAACACATTCTTAGATTTTATATCCAAGTGATTGGTAGGTTCGTCCATTACCAAGACATTGATGGGTTGCAATAGTAATTTACATAAGGCCAAACGGTTTCGTTCGCCTCCTGAAAGCACTTTTACTTTCTTTTCTACATCATCTCCACGGAATAAAAAAGAACCTAGCATATCTCGTACTTTAGAACGATTGGTGTCGGTTGCTGCATTGGTCATGGTTTCTAGTAGGGTAATTTCACCATCTAAATACTCGGCTTGGTTTTGAGCGAAGTAGCCCAATTGCACATTGTGTCCGAGTTTGATGATACCGTCGTATTTAAATTCATTGACAATGGCTTTTACAAAAGTAGACTTACCTTGACCATTTTGACCCACAAACGCAATCTTGCTTCCGCGTTCTACTAGCAGTGAAATGTCTTTTAAAATGACTTTATCACCATAGGCTTTGGTCACATGATCGGCTTCAATTACCACTCTACCTGGAGTTTGTGATACGGGAAACGAAATATTCATTACCGAGTTGTCGTCTTCATCCACTTCGATGCGTTCTACTTTGTCCAATTTCTTAATGAGGGACTGCGCCATCGACGCTTTGGACGCTTTGGCTCTAAACTTCTCGATTAACTTCTCGGTTTCTTCTATTTTCTTGGCTTGATTCTTTTGCGTAGCTAATTGCTTTTCGCGTATCTCTTCGCGTAATACAAGATACTGAGAATAGGGCTTGTTGAAATCATAGGCTTTTCCTAAGGAGATTTCAATCGTACGATTCGTCACATTATCCAGAAACATTTTATCGTGTGATACGATTACTACCACTCCTGGGAAGTTTCTTAGAAAGCCTTCCAACCAAATGATACTTTCAATATCTAAGTGATTCGTGGGCTCATCCAGTAATAGTATGTCATTGGATTGTAGTAATAGTTTGGCCAACTCGATACGCATACGCCATCCTCCGGAAAACGTATCGGTTTGGTTTTCGAAATCTTCTCTTTTGAATCCTAATCCCAAAAGAATTTTTTCAGTATCGCCTACATAATTATACCCTCCCAAAAGTTCAAAACGATGGGTGTAGTCTGATAAATCTTCAATGATCTGGGCATATTCCTCACTTTCATAATCGGTTCTAGTGACTAAAAGGTGGTTGATTTGGGCTAGCTTTTTCTCTACTACTTTGATATCCACAAAGGCTTCGTAAGCTTCTTCCAGTACAGTTCTCCCCTCTTCAAAATCGATATCTTGCCGCAAGAACCCCATGCGCACTTCCTTCTCGGTCGCAATTTGGCCGCTATCGGGTTTGAAATCACCGGCTAATATCTTTAGCATGGTTGACTTACCGGCACCGTTTTTACCCACTAATCCTACTCTATCTCCGGATCCCAAACGAAAAGTTACCTCTTCGAAGAGAAACGAACCCCCAAACGACACTGACAAGTTGTGTATATTTAACATAATGATTTGTTACAAAAGTTACATGTAAAACATTTCTATAAAGTACCTTTGTAGAAAATTTTTGCAAATGTTAAAAAAAGGATCCAAACTAAATAGTATTTTAACAGGAACTTGCCCTAGATGCCAAGAAGAAAGTATGTATGTGGACCAAAACCCCTATCATTTGAAGGAAATCTATAGCATGCATGAGCATTGCAGCCATTGTGGCTTGCATTATCAAATAGAACCTTCCTTTTTTTATGGGGCGATGTATGTTAGCTATGGCCTAACGGTAGCGATAGGTGTAGCGGTTTTTATAATTGCTAAAGTATTTTTGGGACTTGATTTAGTCACCTCCTTTATTGCCATAATCGCAGGGCTCATTGTTCTGATGCCAATTACCGCTAGACTAGCTAGGAATATCTACATCAATATCTTTGTGCACTTCGACAAGGATGCGGTTAAGAAGTAAGCGCATATCGCTTTATATCAACCGCTTTATCTAAAGGCACCCCTTCCTCAATATAAGCATATAAATCTAATGCCATAGCGGGTGCTAACATTACCCCTCTTGTTCCTAGACCGTTAAGGATATGGATGTTTTTGTAGTGGTTATGCGTTCCTAATAGTGGTCTTCTATCTTTTACAGTAGGTCGGACGCCGGCAAAATGTTCAATAATTTCGAAGTCGCAGCTTATAATCTCTTTGATGCGGGAGATTAGTTCTTGTTTACCTTCTTCGGTTGGGTTGTTCGATTTGTCCTCCCAATTGTAGGTGGCGCCTACTTTGAAAAGATCATTTCCCAGAGGTAAAATGAAGACGCTGGTATTGATGATTACATCTAAATCCAAATCGGGCGCTTTAATGACAAATAATTCACCTTTAGTTCCATCTAGAGGCAAATGATTAAAAAAGGGATTAGAATGCATCCCAAAACCCTCAGCGAAGACAATGTGTCTAGCCTCACAATCTTTATAAACCAAATAATCTTCTTTAGTAACAAGTTGTGCATAGTCAAAAGCCTCTTCTTTGAGTAAGAACTCTTCCCTTAAATAGCTTAAATAAAAATCTAAAAAGATAGTAGTATCGAGGTAACCTGTATGCAATACTTCACCATAGCCTAAAGGAGCGTCGATGGACTTATACTTTGTATGCACTATCGTAGTGCTTAGAAACGGTGCTAAAGCAGGTTTGTCAGAGGCAGCAAACCAGTTATTTTGCTCTTCTACAGAAAAGAACTTGCGGTATATGGGCATTTTGAAATCAACTTGTACGGCTAACTTCTTTTCGATGCGTTGGTAAAAGTGGGCTGCTATTTCTAGTTGTTTATTAGCCTCCCAAACCTGACTGAATCGTTTTAAAATGACCGGGTTGTATAAACCACCAGCTATTCTTGATGAATTTTGAGAATGATTATCAAAAACTACAAACGATTTATTCTTTTGCAAAAGTGTTTCTGCAAAAGCAATACCGCCTAATCCCGAACCCACTATGATATAATCTAACATACTTTAAAGATAAAAAAAAACTCTCACTTTTGGTGAGAGTTTTACTATTTTGAGAACTAGTATTAGTAATTCCACATATCAGATTCAAAGTCACGGATTTTTTCTTTCACCCTAGCTGACTCTAACAATTGATTTTGTGCATTGTCTTTCATATACTGTTCAATCGTTCTGTCTCCATACACGTTTTCTTCTTTGTAAATCTCACCATTGAAACGACGAGAGTTTAACAAGTGGTCAAAACTGATAGGCATAGCAGAATTTTTATCGTTGAACGCTTTATTCTCATGAAGCAAATCCCTGACTGCTGGGAAATACACCCAAAACAGTTCGATGACATCGGCATTATCATTACCAGCGTCTTTAGCCTCTGGAGTTACTGGACAAATTGCAAGCAATCTGTATTTCAATTCACCTTGACGTTTGTCAAAATACCAGTAGCCTTTGATTTTATAACCAGAGATATAACTTGCATCTAATTCTTTTTTGTTGATGTACTGAGGATCTAATACAGCACCAGGAGCAGCAGGAACTGTTTCTGTTACCGTTTTAGCGCTTTTACCTTTACCTACCTTTTTTGTAATAGTTTGTGCTTTAGGGTAGAACTCATCATAATGATCATTGATGTAATCTTTACCCGCAGGTATAGTATCAACGAACGTAAATGAAGATTCCATTTCCTTAAACGTCTTTTTGGTGTTGAAATAATCATCAACATAAACTTCAGTAATCTTACCGTTTTTAATGTTTTTTACTAACACATCAAACAAAGAACGTCTGTCTTTACCAACGAAAGCAGTATCTATAGGATAATACAAAGGAAAATTAATTCTTTCATCGATATCAATAAATTCCCAAATGGTTTTACCCATTAACACGTCTCTATCATGCACATAACCGTAAGGTAATGGTTTGTCATTATCTGAAATTAACTGAGCAGGTGTCTTTTTTCCAATTTCATCCGGTGTCTTTGCATTTAGCAAATTGGATTGGGCAAAAGAACTTACACTCAACATTAATGCAGATGCCGCGAATAAAAGATTTTTAATTTTCATAATGTATAATATAAGTTATTTAAGTAGGTTTTCTCTCAACTTAAATTATTATTGTATTTCGTAAACAACTGGTGCTGCATCCTGAGTTACTATCTTAGCATCAGTACCAACTATCTTAGTTTTAATTTCAGAGATTGTAATCTGATCTCCTTTTGTTACTCTCGCAAGAGCAGAAGCACATTGTGCATTTACTCTGTCTCCATTCACAATGATTGCTGGTTGACCTGGTGCTTTGAATGTAAAACGAGTTACTTGGAAATTCAAGTCATACAAGAAATCTTTTAACACAGCCGAAACTTGAGATACTTGCAAACGAGACTTAGCTCCTTTAATTACACCACACTGTCCACCAATAGCACCTGCTGGAGCTGGAATGTTTTTAATTCTGAATACTTTCATATCCGTAACTGTTTTTCCGTCAGTCATTTTACCTGACACCGTTACTTTAACTTCAGTACCTGATTGTGGATTTAAATTGTATTTACCATTTCCACCTGATTTTGTTAAACCAGGAGCAGAAGCATTTACAAAGTTATCCCCAATTCCGGCAAATGAAATTGTCATTGGGTTTGGCAACCCTCTGTATACAACATTCATTTTATCAGCAGAGATGTTTGCTGAATTTGGACGAGGTACAACCACGTATTTACCTTCGAAAGGAAGTGGAATAGTTTTTCCATTTTCAACGAACGTAAATTTACCGTTGATGGTTTGTTCTCCAACGGAACCCGCTGTCATCGAAATAACTGCCTGACCGTTTTCAATTTTACCAGGACCTTGGAACGAAGTAGGTTTTGTACTTTCATCATAACGACCTAAAACCACTTTACCTTTAACTGCTTCACCTTGGAAGTAAGCACTTTTCTCCAAAACAACCATAGCAGTATAGTTATTCATAGAGGCTGCTTCAATCGCAGCTCCACCTAACAAGTTGTTGTAACTATCAAATTCAGCTTTCTTAATATCATTTTGCCAAGCGGTTAATTTTGCTAAAGAAGCAATTGCTGGAAAATGTTCAAAATTGTATGATAAGTATTTTTTAGTTACACCTTCATGATCTTTAACATCAGCAGTGTTGAATTTAGATTCGATATCTTTAACTACTGGACCTAATTTAGTAGCTAAAGTAGGCTCACTAGCAGCAGCCACTTTCATATCGGCTACATACTTATTAATTTTGGCAATGATTTCATCACCTTTAGATGAATATTTATCACCTTTGAACCAAGTCTCATCAATATGAGGCCCTTTATCCATTGCTTCGTATGGTAGTTTTCCAGTTTCTTTATCTATTTCTACACCGAAAGTAGCATCCGCTTTTAAAGTCTCTACATATTCATAAAAGTCTTTAGAAATAGCAGCGATTTTATCTGCTGCATTTTTTGCTGGTCCAAACTGACCTGCATTTTCAGAACCTTTTTGATCTATAGTAGCTAATAATTTAGCATTATTTGTTGCAGATGCCGTATTAGCAGTCTCGAACTTTTCATTCATTAAACCGAAAGCCGATAATACTTCTTTTGACATATTCAATGCCAACATTGCGATGAAAACCAAGTACATCAGGTTAATCATCTTCTGTCTAGGGGTTAGTTTTCCTCCTGCCATTTTTTCTAATTAGTTTATATTATTATTTTGTTTGTAAAATATAGTTAAAAAACTAATTATCTGTTACTCATTGCAGAAAGCATACCTCCGTAAACGTTGTTCAATGAAGACAAGTTAGAGGTTAAAGATTGCATTTGATCTTTTAATTTAAGGTTATTTTCAGCAACTTCATTGTTGATTTGAGCGTTTCTTTCAGCACTTTGTAATTGCACTTGGTATAAACCGTTCAAAGTTTCTAATTGCGTAGCCGCTTTAGTCATTTCTTCAGCGTATTTCTTTTGACCAGCGATTGAATCAACCGTTGGAGATATTGCTTTAGCTGCACCTTCAAAGTTTTTGATACTGTGTCCTAAGCTTTCCATCAATTGGCCATCGATTTTAGCTTCTTTTAACATTGCATCTAATTTTTGAGATAACAAACCTTGAGCATCTTTAGGATCTTCTTTTTTAGCTCTTTCTTTAGGATTTCCACCTGCTAATTCAGGGTAAACTAATGACCAGTCTAATTCAACGTCTGGTGCATCAAAAGCAGATAAACCAAAAATCAGTGCCTCTGTTAACAGACCGATGATAAGCATTGCACTAGCTCCCGTCCAGTGTTGGATTTTAAATAATGCTCCAACGATTACAACTGCTGCCCCCATACCGTAGGCGAAATTCATAACTTTTTTTGGTAATAATGCCATAATAATAAAAATTTTAGTTAGTTAAGTTAATATAATAAGTGGTTTTGAAATTACTTTTTAGGTGCTTTTCCATTTTTGGTTACTTGCGTACCCATATAATCCTGAACGGTTCTGAAGCCAATGTAGCTTCTTGCTGTATCAGCATATTCGAAGTCTCTGGTTCCTACTTGCAAGAAGTAAGCCACATCCTTCCAGGAACCTCCACGCACTACCTTTCTCATATTTTTTAAGTCGGGCACGTTAGGGTTCATTGAAGATACATATTCGTAAGCTGCAGGATCATACGATGAATCCGTCCATTCTGCAACGTTACCGGCCATGTTATATAAGTTATAACCATTCGGCTCGTATGATTTAGCTTCTACCGTATATAAAGCTTGGTCAGCAGCATAATCTCCACGGTTTGGTTTAAAGTTCGCTAAGAAACAACCTCTGTCATTTTTAGCGTAAGGACCACCCCAAGGGAAAGTACCTGATTCTAAACCACCTCTAGCAGCATATTCCCATTCTGCCTCAGTTGGCAATCTGAAAGAGTTGATAAGGTCGTGGTGTTTTTTCTTTGATTTAACGTAAGTATTTTTATTTAACGTTCTCCAAGCACAAAATGCTTTAGCTTGTTTCCAGTTTACCCCTACTACTGGATAATCTCCATAAGCTTGGTGCCAGAAATAGTCATTATGCATTGGCTCGTTGTAGGAGTAAGCAAAATCTTTAATCCAAACCGTTGTGTCAGGATATACTTCTTGCTGCTCTGTTCTGATAAAAGAACTTCTTTTACCCACTTTAGCTTTGGCAGCCGCCTGAATGTCCATCCAAGAATATCTGAATTTTAACTTTTTAACGTCTACAGTTCTTAAACCGTTGAACGACTCAGCTACCGGCAAATACATAGTATCCATAACCTCAGTATAATATTCGTCTGGGTATTTGCTAGTTTCTTTGATTAGTTTTACCTTTTTATTCAATCTTCTACCGGCATAAGGATCATCTTCTGTCCCTACACTATAGTAGTTCTCATACATGTATTTATCGTACGGAGTCATTTTGGCTGGATCTGTATCGTTGAAAGCAAAGTCTCCAATGCTACCACCTTTACCGCCACCGCCGCCTTTACCGCCTTTAGCACCTTTACCGCCAGCAGTTTGACCTACTTCATCCGCAAGAATAGCCAAACGCACTCTAATTGTAGAGTCTTTTACCCACTCCACGAATTGACGGTATTCACTATTAGTGATTTCAGTCTCATCCATGTAGAACGATCTCACCGTAACAGTTTTTGTTGGTGCGTCTTGAATATTAGCTGGGTCATCATCTGACTTACCCATAATGTAAGCACCACCGGGAATCAATGTCATACCAAAAGGTTTTTCTGGATGCCATTTTTTACCTTTAACTCCTACTAACTCACCTTTGTCGCTTGAACCTCCACAGCTCGTTAATAAAGCTAAAAATGATGCGAATGCAATGAACTTCTTCATATAAATTGGGGTTATTTGAATATTCTATTTTTTAAGGGCGTAAACCTATTTATTATTTTTGAAAAAAACAATTATAAATTCAAAAATTAATTAACAAGCCAAAGCTAAAATTAATTCTTGAAATAAAAAAATTATTTACCGATAAAATACATTAAAACATCGATAAAGTGCAATAATTGTATTTTTTTGTAGGTTTATTATATTGTTATTTGCTATTTTATTGGTATTTTTTACATTATTTTTATGGTTAAAGACTATTTTTTCGTTGTGCTTTCCACCATCTTTCGGGGATTTCTTGGTTGCATGCGATTAAATACTCTTCGTGCGAACAAGGTAATAACGTGTTTTTTTTCAGTTTATTGTGTTGTCCGGTAAAAAAATTGATTTCAATCCACCATCTATCGGTTTTGTTACTTTTATAAAACACTAGCTCTTCTGTTTCCAGGGGTACTATGTATTTTAAATAATTTTCTCTGGTTCCGAAAGGGTATTCATTGGAGCGGTAATTTACCCCTTCGATGAAATACCAAATGATTTGCGCAATTAAAACCGATTCTTCTCTTTTATTATTGTGATTAAAAATACCTAAAGAGCTGACCTTGTCACTGATACCAGCATAACGGGACAAACTGCATATTTCTTTTCCGTCAAATCCGTTAGGCGTAAATGTAATAAAATTTCCTGAATAGGAAGACTTTACTGCATTTAAATCTACGCTAACGATATCGGCGTCTCTGAAAACGGGTTCGGTCAATTCGATATTGTTGGCTATTTCGCCTAAACGATAGGCGTCAAAATACAATTTCTCAATTAGGTCGATTTCTTCTTGTGAATTATAGTAGGTTTGAAAACCTACATTGCTATAGTTGAAAAGATTATTGGGTTCGTCTAAAACAATTTTAGATAAATAGGAATTTGCTGTAATTCCGCCCTCTTGTTTTCCAAAATCGAACTTACTATCGATCGAAACCAAGTTGACCATTTGCTCTAAACTATCGTAGGCTCTATAAAGCGGATAGGTTAAATCTTGGGTCCCTCCTATTACGATAGGAATGATGCCGTTACGGATTAATTTGGACGCTACTTTTTGTAGGGCAAAATAGGTGTCTTCTAACGAATTGCCTGGTAAAATATCTCCCAGATCGGCTATGGATGTTTGCCAGTTTCCTGGAAAAAGCCCATACAATTCTTTTCGGATGGGATTTAGATCAACTTCATCAAAAGCTTTGGCCTCACCACGGTTTTCTAATACCCCAATAATAGCCATTTTAACTTGGTCTGTATCCGGAAACTCTTTATCGGTGTGAAAAGCTACTTTACTTCCTAGATGTTGGGAAGAAAGCCCTTTGACAAATTCTATAATTTCATCATCTACGGGGGAGAGAAAATCAAATTCCATGGTTTATTTCTTTTTAGCTGGCGCTTTTTTGGTTGCTGATTTTTTGGCAGCTGTTTTCTTTTCTGGGGTCTTCTTCGCAATCATTTCTTTGACCTCTTCTAAGGTTAGCTTGGCGGCATCAACCTCTTTATTTAATTCAATTTTGATTTTGCCTTTGGTGATTACAGATTTCCCCCAGCGTGCTTTTTCGACTACTATCCCTTCTGCTGTCCAGTTGTGGATTACTTTGTCTATGTCCTTTTGTAGTTTTTCCTCAATTAATTCGGTTATATCTGACTGGGACAAATTATCAAAATTGTATTTTTTGCTTACGTTTATAAAGATGCCGTTCCATTTTAGGAAAGGACCAAAACGGCCTACCCCTTTTTGCACGTCCATGTTCTTATAGATTGCTATAGGTGCATCGGCCTTAGCTTTTTCATTAATTAACTCCTGAGCGCGGTCCATGGTTACATCTAGTGGATCTTCCCCTTTGGGTAATGAGATGAATTGTTTACCGAAACGCACGTAGGGTCCGAAGCGACCATTACTAACCTCAACCTCTTCCCCTTTGTATTGTCCTAGGTTTTTCGGCAATAAGAATAAGTTTAGTGCTTCTTCTAGGGAGATGTTGCTGATGTTTTGTTCTTGGCGTAGACTAGCGAATTGTTTGTCTTCATCATCGGGTTCGCCGATTTGCGCCATAGGCCCAAATTTACCTAAACGCACCGATACAGGCTTCCCTGTTTTAGGATCAGTTCCTAATATACGTTCGCCACTTTCTCTATCGGCATTTTTTTCTACTTCTTGGACGTTAGGATGAAACTTATTGTAGAAGTCCTGCATCATGTTGGCCCAATCAATATTTCCTTCTGCTATTTCGTCAAAGTCTTGTTCGACTTTAGCGGTGAAGTTATAATCTAGGATGGCTGCGAAGTTTTTCACTAGGAAATCGTTGACTATGGTACCGATGTCGGTAGGCACAAGTTTTCCTTTATCGGAGCCTGTATTTTCTTTCAGTATTTTTTCGTCTACTTTATTTGCGACCAAGGTTAACTGGACGTATTTGCGCTCTACACCCTCTAAGTTTCCTTTTTCCACATAATTTCTGTTGATTATGGTAGAAATAGTTGGTGCGTAGGTTGACGGACGACCGATTCCTAATTCCTCTAGTTTCTTCACTAGTGAGGCTTCGGTGTATCTTGAGGCGGGGCGCGTATATCTTTCGGTAGCGGTAATTGAATTATTGGCTAGCTTTTCGTTTACTTTAAGGGCAGGCAACATGCCTTCTTGTTCTTCATCGTCTTCGTCATTACCTTCAAGGTATACTTTTAGGAACCCTTCAAATTTGATTACTTCACCGGTGGCTTGGAATACTTCACTATGGTTATTGGCTTCAATTTTGACATTGGTCCGTTCTAATTCGGCGTCGCTCATTTGGGAAGCCAATGTTCGTTTCCAAATTAACTCATACAGACGCGCTTGATCACGTTCTACATTAACGGTATGGCGTGACATATCGGTAGGGCGAATGGCTTCGTGTGCTTCTTGTGCGCCTTTTGATTTGGTGTTGAAGCTTCTCGGTTTGCTAAATTCTTTACCGTAGTAGCTGGTGATTTCTGCTTGAGCAGCGGCCATGGCTTCTTGGGACAAGTTTACGCTATCGGTTCTCATGTAGGTTATGAGTCCGGCCTCATACAAACGCTGAGCGATTTGCATGGTGATTCCTACGGGCAAGTACAATTTACGGGCGGCTTCCTGTTGAAGAGTAGACGTTGTAAAAGGTGCTGCTGGTGTTTTCTTGGTGGGTTTGGTCTCTAGGTCGGCCACCTTATAGTGTGATCCTATATTTTTATTTAGGAAGTCTTCAGCTTCTTTTTTGGTAGCGAAGTTTTTAGGTAGTTTGGCTTTTACCACTTTCCCGGCTTCGTTTGTGAATTCGGCTGTAACAGAATAAGAAGCTACGGCGTTAAATTCTTGTATTTCTCTTTCGCGTTCCACGATAAGTCTCACGGATACCGATTGTACACGTCCGGCAGAAAGGCCGCCTTTCACTTTTTTCCACAATACTGGGGAGAGTTCGTATCCCACTAAGCGGTCTAGTACTCTTCGGGCTTGTTGCGCATTCACTAAGTTATAGTCAATTTCGCGTGGGTTATCGATGGCTTTTAGGATGGCATTTTTGGTTATCTCATGGAAAACAATTCTTTTGGTTTTGTTTTTATCCAGTTTTAATTCTTCCGCTAGGTGCCATGAGATGGCTTCCCCTTCGCGGTCCTCATCGGAAGCCAGCCACACCATTTCGGCGGTTTTGGCAAGACCTCTAAGTTTCGTCACTAAGGCTTTCTTATCGGAGGAGACTTCATATTTAGGTTTAAAACCGTTTAAGACATCGACTCCTATTTCTTTGGAAGGCAAGTCGGCTATATGACCGTAACTCGACTCTACCTGGTACTCACTTCCTAGAAATTTTTCGATTGTTTTTGCCTTAGCAGGTGACTCCACGATAACTAAATTCTTTGCCATGTTCCGATTTTATTGTTAGTTTAAAACAATTATTATACTATATCAGATGTATAAAAACGAACTAAAGTTCGCGTACCTGATTGCCAATGGCAATCCTCATTTTATTGTCAAATATTGGGGCAAAAGTAATTGTTTTTTTTAAAAATCCGTTTTATTGCCCTTTTTTAACGGTAAAATGCTCTTTGGGTAAACCGCTAGCTGCTAGTTTTCCCTAATTATATGCTAAAATAACTTTAGTCTACACCAGTTTTTTGGTTAGGCTAGGTCTACTTCAAACTAGTATTATAGTAGCACTTACTATACGACAACTATACGATAACTATACGATAACTATACGATAACTATACGATAAGCCTATTTTAATTCACTAACAAATAAGGAGTATTAATGACGAAGCAATGAGAGAAAAAGCGTCTTAATTGCTGATTTTAAACCATAGTTAGCTGAGGCTATCTATTTGGCTAGAGGCATTGAAATTAAACAGCATCAGCCTTTTTACAGGTCTGCTAAAGAGACCTATAAAAAGGCTGATCTAGAAAAAAGATTGAGGAAACAGTTCCTTAAACGCTAAAGGGTTTAAAGCATTACTGTTTTATAAATTTGACCGATTGGTTTTTAAGAATTAATAAGTAAATCCCACTACTCAAATCCCTTACATTGATTTGATTTTGTGCCGTTAACACTCCCTTATTTATAAATCTACCACTTGCATCCGTAATACTGAAAGGTTCATTGAATACCGTATGGTATCCTTGTAGGTATAAAACATCTTTTGTTGGATTGGGGTACACTGATGCACTACCGATATTGAATTGTTCACTTGCTAGGTTGGTGTGGTTTATTTTGGTTACAAATGAGTTTTGAGAATTATATTGGTCGGAAAAAGTAATTGAATCAAAACTATTTGTGAATCCTCTGTAATCGCCAACGAAATACAAATCACCTTGGTCATTGAATGCTATTCTTTCATATCCTTGCATTATTTGATGCGTTATAGAATCTGTATTCTTTATAAATTCACAAACTCCGTTAGCATTAAACCTTGAAACAAAAAAAGAATAACAGTAATTCACCAAACAGCTTGCTGAAATACCGTCAAAATTATTACTTCCAGCAAAACTGCCGCTTAGATAGATTGTGCCAGAGGGGTCTAATTTTAGGGTTTCTGATTTTGCTGAGCTATTTCCAATACCTGTATTTCTGCACCAAATACGCTCACCCGCACTATTAAGTTTTGCAAGAAATAAGGAGCCTGAGGTGCCATCAAGTGTTATGTTATCAAAAGAACATGTAGCTCCCGTAAAACAGCCTGCCAAAAGAATGTTATCTGCTGCATCAATATCAAATGAAGTTATAAATTCATTTGAGGTACTTCCACCGCTTTTAAACCAGATTTTATTTCCTGAGGGGTCGTACTTTGCCATGAAAAAATCTGAATTATAATTATTGATGTTTGTCCCAGGTTGTGTACTGTAATTTGAATGCATTTCATCCTCGAAATAAAATATTTGACTCATCGACTGACCGCTAATCACTATGTTTCCTTGACTATCAAACTTACTATTAGTCATATAATCATCTCCCCAACCACCTGCTTTTTTTGACCAAATAAAATTACCATTAGTGTCTAATTTTGAAATAAAAAGATCATGATAATATAATCCTAAGGTATTTGTATTCAAAAAAGTCTCTGCACCTAGTGTAATTGACAATCCACCAAAGCCGCCAGTTATCACTAAGTCTCCAATTGCATCAACATCTATGGAGTAGGCTTGATTGTATATTGTACTTCCGAATTGTTTTGCCCAAAGCACATTACCGTTTGCATCATACTTGGCTAAAAAATCCATATAAGCGGTTTGTCCGTAAAACTCTGAAGAGGTAAGATTTGGATTTATCAAAGTAAAAGCGCCTAAAGTCAATGTAGGTGAAGAATAGGTTCCATAAACATAACTGTTCCCTGAAGAATCAACTGCAATTGATTCGATTGACTCATTATACATTCCTCCTACCGTTTTGATCCAAATTACATCACCATTGGCATTGTATTTTGCAAAAAAACCATCTCTGAAATTCAGAAACTCAATATTAGTCGTATTTTGAATTACTGTCGTGCTAAAGTTGACTGATGCGCTATTAAAATTACCGGCAACATAAAGGTTCCCTTGACTATCTGATTTAAGTGAATTCATTGTTTCATCTTTTTCTCCTGCTATATTTTTTACCCATTCAAAATTTGGGGATTGTGCAATTGCAAAATTGACAAAACAAAGGAAACTGATTAAAAGGATATCTTTTCTCATAACAATAGGGTTTACTACCTTTTTCAAATATACTATTTTTTTTAGACACAACATTTTGTTAAACCTCATCTGCCATCTTGTCAGATATTCATTTTTAGTATTATCTTTGCTATCCCGAAAAGCGATATAATAATTTATGGAAAAGGAAATCGACGAGAAAAAGCAAGGTACTAGTATGGTGCTGGAGCATAAAGAAGGAAACTCAAAAAAACTATTTATAGAGAGCTATGGCTGTGCGATGAATTTTTCGGACAGTGAGATTGTAGCTTCCATTTTGACGGAGCAGGG